>CAJCHQ010000499.1 GCA_903970295.1 Bryobacterales bacterium | reverse complement strand
TGCTGGCGATCTTCTCCGGCTTCGCGTACCGATTTTTGACGCAAAAATACCCCTTGGATCAGAAAAGATTAAACCGGCTCACCGTCTAGTTCTCATCCTCGAAACCCCTGTCTCGGATCTGTCCACCGTGAATAATCCGGGCAATCGATAATTACTTATACATATAATACTACACATGAGCGTACCTATAAAACCAAGTGCAAAAAACTGATCACTAAAAGAGTTGGGATGCAAAAGAGCGATCTCTTGCATCCCTGGTCTGCAATCATCCACGAATGGGCTCACTGCTCTTAGAGATCTTTGCACATCACTATTTTGTCGGTCTTTTCTCTCTGGTAATGATCGAGGAAGTGCCAGTGCCGAGCTTTATACCACTCGGGTTGCCATTCTTGATGGGTCCTTTCGGTATCCAGATAAAGTCGGCGCGCGCCGGTCGCGTTGACCATGTCACCATCGTCAAAGCCGGTGCGAACGTAAGACTCGACCACTCGCAACAGGTGCGTGCCTATGCCCCTCCTTCTAAAATCCTCATGCACAACCAATCCGGCAACCCATGGATTTAAATCGAGATCAGGTCTGTCTCCCAATACTACGCTGACAGAGCCAGTCACGTTACCGGATGATGACAATGCCACCCAGGTGTAGGGAATTTGGCCGTTTATCACCTGAATTTTTTCGGGGTCGGCAACGCAGCCCCATTTTATGGGGTTTGAACCCTTCCAGCCGAGAGGCTGAAAAAGTAATTTGATTGCACGTACGATTGCCACGCGGTCGGGCTGAAGAACATCGCCCAACCCCACTATTCGAATTTCTGTCTGCATAATTTCTCCGCAGTTGCGGACGAGAAGGCCATCGACTCGACGATGCCCTCTCATCCTGGATTGAGGTGAGCAGAAGCGCCGCGCGCCTCTAATGAGTGAGCCAGTTAAGTGAGTTAGTCGGCTCTGTTTGATTAGTTTTGAGTAGGTCTGTCCATAACAAGACTGGCAGCACCGACAATCGCCGCGTCGATGCCAAGCTGGGCGGTGACTACAGGGCAAGTTGCCGGGCCAGGCAACGCATGCCGCTTCAAGACTTGCCTGGCGGGTTGCAAAAGAGCGTCTCCGAGCTCAGACAAGCCGCCACCAATGATAATCAAATCCGGGTCAAGCGCATTGGCCAAACTGACAAGCCCAAAACCCAGATATTCACCGGTTTTTGCTATTGCCTGAGCACCAGAACCTCCGGCATTTTCTTCTGCATCTTTCACTACATCTCGACCGGTGACAGCAGCACTGGTGTTGCCGGTGATATCACGCCAATTTTGCACCAAGCCGGGCCCGCTGCAATATGCTTCGAGCGTACCGATGGCTCCGCCCGTGTCGAGCCGCGCATTGGCGTCCATCGATAACAAAATATGCCCGAATTCTCCGCCGCTCCAGTGAGCACCGTGATGGACAAGACCGTTATTGACCAGGGCACCACCTACTCCAGTACCAAGCGCCAAAAAAACAATAGTGCCCTTTCCGAGAGATTGTGCGGCACCGAAACGGCATTCGGCTAAGGCTAAAACATTGACATCATTGTCTACGGCGGCAGGCAAATTGAAGACAGCACCAAACGATTCGACAATCGCCATTCCTTTCCAACCAGGAATGACATCAGTTGCAGAAAAAACAACACCACGAATAGTGTCGATCTGTCCTCCTGCGCCGACACCGACACCGTGCACGTCAGCCACTCCGGTCTCGATTAATGCGCGAGCAACCGCGATCGAATCTTGCAGAATGCATTGTCCACCGGCTTTGATGGGAGTTGGCTTTTCCTGGCGAGCAATGATTTTACCGTCCTCGGTAACAATGCCACCAGCTATTTTAGTCCCACCAATGTCGATGCCAATATAGTGTTTCATGACGCAAACCCGCAGCGACGTATAGTTTATCACCTCGAGCAAAAGCCCAGGCGAAGCGCATATACGGTCGTGCGCTTCGCCTTGTCTAACAAATCTGCGGCTCAGGCTCTTATTGATTCAAGCTCGACCTGTTTCACGACATTGCCGCGCAGATCGACCTTATATGCTCCGGTTTTCTTCTCGGTTGTAATGACGCAATGCACCTTATCGCCGATGAAGTGCACGGCCACCCGCTCGTCGATGGCGATGCCCGGCTTCAGTTTGCCCTTTTTGATCAGCCGATGGTAAGTCGGCTTGCGACCAGCTTCGTTGAAATGCGGGCAGCAGCTGCCGGGCAAAAATCCAAGACACTCGAGAGCTGTGTATTCATCCGCGAGTGAATCGGTCAAGCATTCTTCGAACCAACAAATCGCACCTGCGCTCGAGCCAGCCATGATGATTCCGCTCTCCCACGCTTCTCGCAGAAGGGCAGGCAGACCCCATTCGCGCCAGACAGCGAGCATACTTTTGGTATTGCCGCCGCCGACGAAAATGACGTCTTGCGAGAGAACCAGTTCGCGAAGTGCTTCCGGTCCCGGTGTGCGTTCGAAAAAGGTCAATTCACTCGCCAAGCAAGGCAACGAGCGAATCGCGCGGAATGACCACATAGCTGTGCTTTCCTTGTCGCCGGTGGCGGTGTTGATGAAAAGCACTCTCGGATGAGTCTTGCCAGTCCGTTCGAAAATGTATTTGAGCAACTGCGGACCGGCGGTTTCAGACTTGGATAGAGCACCACCGATGGAGACAATTTGGCGGGGCGTCCCTTCTTTTTTCGCTTTACTCATAGTTTCTCCTCGGCTCTGATCGGCTACCAGAACTTTTCGTGAACAAATCCTTGCGCGGCGAACGGATGCACAGCTTACCAATTGCATGTGCATCCATCCACTTTCGGCAGTCAGGTTGCCGAGCGCCAGGTACGCGGCAGCAGGTATTTCGGGATCAGGTGAGGCTTGAGGACGCCTGTGAGCATGCAGGCGCCGGCGAACAGCAAAACGAGCCCGACGCTGCACGCCAGTGCTCCCAGATGCGTGTCGATCGAGACCACCATCGGCAGCAGCCGCGAGACAATCTCGATATACACCCAGCCGACAGCAAGCGCGATCAGTGTATCGAGTACGAAGCCGAGCATTGTCACGCCCCAGATCAGGTTGAGCACGTACAGCACAGCTGCCGCCGAGGCCACAGCGACCACGCCATAGCTGACTGCCAGAAGCAATGCTTTCACCGCACCGACGTAGAAGTGAACGCCAAGCGATAGAAAGTATGTGCCGCCGATCAGGACAAGCATGGCGATAGCCAGGTGGGCAGCGGCGAGAGCAAGATGCTTGGCTTCGAGTTTGACCTTGCGAAGATCTTCGAAGACCACCTTGACGACGTCGATTTCGCTGAGAAACTCGACAGTCGATTGAGAATGAAAGTGGGTCTGCTGGCTGAACGGATTGCCATTGATGTGGACCGTCACTCGCTGACCGGGAAAATCGACACGAGGTCGGGCTTTGAGCTTTTCTCTGTTGAATTCGGACTGGGTCACTACAGCTCCGGGCAGACCTTCGACAGCAATTGCACCGTTGATCTTCGGGGCGATGACGTTGAACACGGGCCGGTTGAGGCGATCGCGAACTTCGTAAAGAGTAGGCATAGCGACTTCCTTTCACTAAGTTGCACGCGCATGCTCACAATGAGCAGGCGGGTGCTGAACAAGAATTCCTGCGCATTCGGCAGCTTGGAACAGCGAAGAAGAACAGCGAAGA
>CAJCHQ010000498.1 GCA_903970295.1 Bryobacterales bacterium | reverse complement strand
GAAAGATCTGAATGACAAAGACCTGCGGCTAACACTTTTACCAATAGTTCGTTCTCGCCCGGTGGTGCCAATTCAAGATTTTCGATCTGCAATGGGTTTGATTGATCGTATGGTCTGGCATTTTCCAACTTTGAAAGAACTGCGGCGCGCACTTTCATCATTGACCTTCCTTGATTTGCAGTGTTTGCAAAGCTGTGCGCAGTTGAGCGGGGATCTCGCCTGGGCGCCTGGTGTCGCGCGCCACAAAAACATGGACAAACCAACCCTCTGCTGCCGGCTCAGGTGAATCCTCGCAGAAAAGGCCGATCTCATAACGGACACTGCTGCGACCTAGCTGTGCTACCCGCAAGTATCCATCCACCGATTGTGGAAAGGAAATAGAGTTGAAAAATTGACAATGCGATTCAGCGCAGACACCTATGACTATGCCTTTCTGAATGTCCAGACCGCCAATTTTAATCAGCCAGGCGTTGATCAATGTGTCAAAGTAGCTGTAAAACTCGACATTATTGACGTGACCGTAGATGTCGTTGTCCTTCCATCTGGTGGCGATTATTTGCTTAAAAAGATAATCGCTGCGCTGTCTAAACTGCTTTGCCGCCATGCAATTCCCTACAGTGAGATTTAATTTGCCGCGGCCATTCTCTTGTTTTGCGAGAATAAAAACAAGTGCCCTTCGATTCGGGACGTGAAGCGGGGTGATAAACTTCCCCGAAGAGGTGACACTAGTGCCCGTACTTCAATCGATTGCAGAAAGCGTTGGCAATACGCCAATCGTTCATTTGAGCCGCCTGGGAGCGGGCTTGAAACATACGATATTGGCTAAGTGCGAATTCATGAATCCGGGTGGTTCAATCAAAGACCGCATTGCCTTTTACATGGTCGAACAAGCTGAAAAGGAAGGAAAGCTTCGTCCCGGACAATTGATTGTCGAGGCGACCGGTGGCAATACCGGTATCGGGCTGGCAATGGCCGCTCGCTTGAAAGGTTACAAGCTGAAAGCAGTGATGACCGAAAAGGTAGGCAAGGAGAAAGTCTACCTGATGAGAATTCTCGGCGCAGAAACACTCGTGGTTCCCGGCGGCAAGACGATCGATGATCCAGAGCACTTCATCAACAAGGCGCGCACTATTGCCGCACAGGAAGGCGCGTGGTATGTCGATCAGTTCGCCAACCCTCATAATCTGCAAGCGCATTACAAATTTACAGGACCGGAAATTTGGGAACAGACGAACGGTCAGGTCGATGTACTGGTGGCTGGTATCGGTACTGGTGGCACACTCTGTGGCGCCGGCAAATTTCTCAAAGAGCTAAAACCTTCCCTTCAGTTAGTTTTAGCCGACCCCGCCGGCAGTCAATTGACAGGATTCAGGCAAGGTTTTGCCTCTGCCGGGGCGGCCTATCTGGTGGAGGGTATCGGCGGCGATTTTATTCCCGGAATCGTATCGATGGACATAATCGATCATTGCATCCAGGTCAGCGATCAGGCGTCAATCGATGCGGCCCATGAGTTGATGACGAAAGAAGCAATCCTTGCCGGCAGCTCGTCTGGTTGTGTTGTGGCAGCGGCAATGCAATTCTGCCGCCAAAAAAACGATCAGCCTTTAACAGTGGTGGCCGTTTTGCCAGATACAGGCAGACTCTACATGAGCACCATATATGATGATGCCTGGTTGGCTTCGCATTTGGCAACCTAGACCTCTTGCAATCGTATGCGCCAGCCCGGATAATCATTCAAGTCTCTTATGCGAGTTTAGGTCTAGCTTTGCAGGTCAAGGCCCCACATCTTGGTAACTTATTGGCGCGGCAGGGGTGCAGGGTAGCTCTTACTTTGCTTCTCGTGATTTCGCACCTGACATGCCTTGCTGCTCCAGCACAAGCTCAACC
Organism: Bryobacterales bacterium; assembly: GCA_903970295.1. The sequence goes on along the minus strand of CAJCHQ010000498.1, from coordinate 1,835 downwards.
AGGTGTTTTGCTTACTGCGTTGAGGAAAGAACTCGACCGTTCCATGGCCAAGCTCAAAGTCTCCGGCGAAGCACCACTGTATTTCCTTTCTTATAGTGTCTATGACACTACTTCAGTTACCGTTTCGTCAGATTACGGTGCGGTCGGGACGAAGGGCATCAAAGACCGTAATCGCTTCTTAGATATTGACTTACGTGTTGGCAGCCCGCATATCGATAATACCCATAAAATCCGTGGTGGTAGTTTCCTGGATATTCTCAGGTCAAGTGGCGGCGGTATGCCCTTGTTTCCAATCGAGGACGATGAGTCTGCGATTAGAACCGCTCTCTGGTTACGCACTGACGCCGCTTACAAATCCGCCCAGGAAACCTTTCGCAAAGTTAAAACCAACAGAGATGTGAAGGTCGAAGAAGAAGATTCATCCGATGACTTCTCGATGGCCAAGCCCCAAACCGAGTCAGGAGCTTTGACGCCCTTCCCGGTTGAAAGAGCAGATTGGGATGCGCGCTTGCGGCGCTTATCGAAGATCTACAAAGAATACCCGGCCGTACAAGACTCGAACATCGAGTTCACCGCTACCCAGACCGTGCGCACTCTCGTTAACAGCGAGGGCACGAATATTCAAGATCAACGCACACAGTACCGGATCTTTTCTACAGTGACATCGGTAGCCGATGACGGTATGAAAGTTTGGCTCTATGACGGTATTGAAGGTACGTCTCTCGCCGATGTTTCAAACGATGCAGCGCTCGAAAAAATGGTGCATAAATTGGGCGACGAGCTGACTGCTCTGCGTGCCGCTCCTAAGGCTGAACCTTATGCCGGTCCGGCAATTCTCAAAGCGAAGGCAGCCGGCGTTTTCTTCCACGAAATTTTCGGTCATCGCATCGAAGGACACAGGCAGAAAGACGAGGATGAAGGGCGCACCTTTGCCAAGAAATTGGGCACGCAGGTGATGCCGACTTTCATTAATGTCAGTGACGACCCCACGCGTCAGCGTTTTGGCAAAGTGCAGCTGAACGGCTATTACAAATTCGACGACGAAGGTGTGCCTGCTCAAAAAGTAATTCTTGTGGATAATGGCATATTAAAAACTTTCCTCATGAGTCGTTCGCCCGTTAAAGGAGTTTCTCAATCGAATGGACACGGGCGGTGTTCGCCGGGCAATCAACCAGTCGCCAGACAAGCAAATTTGATCGTTGACTCTTCAAAACGAGTGCCCTATGCCAAGCTTCGCGAGACGCTGATCGAAGAGGTAAAAAAACAGGGCAAACCTTACGGACTGATTTTCGATGAAGTCGCCGGTGGTTTTACGATGACGCATTCATTCATGCCGCAGGCATATAGCCTGTTGCCGCTGCGTGTCTGGCGAGTCTACACTGACGGCAGACCAGATCAATTATTGCGCGGCGTCAATTTGGTCGGCACACCGCTTGCTTCATTGGAGCGCATTCAGTCGGCCGCGGATGATGACGATACTTTCAACGGAACTTGCGGTGCAGAGTCAGGTTGGGTACCAGTGTCAGCGACATCGCCCAGTTTGCTGGTTGGCACAATCGAAGTCGAGTTGCAAAACAAGGCTCAGGACAAGCCGCCCTTGTTGCCCGCTCCTTTGTTCGATAAGCAGGCGGTGAAACCCGCATCGGAGGCTCAGCCATGAAGTTTTTGCTGGCACCTCTGGCAGTATTTGCCTTGAGCGGGAATGTCTCACTGCCTGCCGATGATGTGATCTTTCGGGCATTGAACGACGAGATGCAGCGTTCGATGCAACGACTACATCTGGACCAATATAAAGGTCCCTATTTCATTTCATATCGCGTCGACCAGTCGGATGA
>CAJCHQ010000497.1 GCA_903970295.1 Bryobacterales bacterium | reverse complement strand
TGATCGTCGACAACGGTTCGGCGCCGAAGGCTGAAGAATTGGCTCAGGACTTGGAAAAACTCGGCCCGACATTTGTCAAAATCGGCGAGCTTTTAGGCAAACGTCCAGAATTTCTGCCCCAGGCTTACAAAGACGCACTCGTCGATATGCGTGCGCACACGCCCAAGCTTTCCTTCCCGGAAATAAAAGAAATAGTGGAGAGTGAAATTGGTCTGCCCCTGACCCGAGCCTTTCGCAGTTTCGAAAACGAGCCGCTTTCGGTCTCAGCGCTGGATCAGACGCACCGAGCGGTGATGACCGACGGCAAACGAGTGGTAGTCAAAGTGCAAAAACCACAAGTGCGTCAGCAAGTGATAGATGATCTCGAGGCGCTCGAAGAATTCGCGCGTTTCTACGACCAACATAAAGTCATGGGTGGAAACATTGATTACTACGCGGTGCTGTCTGAATTTCGCAAGATAATTTTTGCAGAACTCGATCTGAGACAGGAAGCCCATAATCTGAAAACGCTGGCAGAAAATCTCAAACACCTCGATCGAATTATCGTGCCGACCACTATTGAACGGTACTCGACACAGCGGATGCTGACGATGACCGACATCGACGGTCGTAAAATCACGGCGGCTAACAATTCAGGGTTGCTAAAAACCGAGCGCAGTAAACTTGCCGAACAAGTGATGTTTGCTTATGTTCAGCAAATACTCGTCGACGGATTCGTCGACGCCACCCCGTCGGCAGACAACGTCCTCCTGACAAATGATGGCAAAGTGGCTCTAGTCGGGCTTGGCATTGTCGCGCGCATTGAGCCGGTCACCCAGAAAAAACTTATACAATTACTGATTGCGATCAATGAAGCCAGCGCAGATGCCACAGCTAGTGCGGCAATTGACATCGGGACCAAGCAAGATAATTTTGATCAAGCCGGATTTCAACTTAAGGTCAAAGACCTGGTTCTAGTTCACCGTGACATGACGCTCAATCAGGGAGAGCTTGGTGCCATTCTGCAAGGAATTGCTCAAGCCGCTTTGCAATCCGGATTGTCACTGCCGGCTGAAGTAGCGATGCTCTCAGGAGCGCTCGGTAATCTGGACAAAATCGTGCATGTGCTCGATCCAAAATTCGACACCAACGCTTTCATTCATAAAAATGTGGCACCGATCATGCAACGACACATGCGCGAGGCTTTGAGCCCTGCACACTTCTTTCATACGGTTCTGGAAACCACCGAATTTATCGAAAAATTGCCAGGTCAAGTTGGCAAAATTCTCGATTCGGTAGCTAACAACGACCTGAAAGTGACTGTGCATGCCATCGACGAACAAGTATTGATCAACGGTTTCCAAAAGATTGCCAATCGAATTACAGTTGGGCTAGTGCTTGCGTCTTTAATTATGGGCGCGGCCATGCTTATGCGCGTGCAATCTAATTTCACCATCTTCGGATATCCCGGACTGGCTATATTGTGCTTCCTTGCTGCCGCCGGATGCGGCTTCGGCTTAGTCGTCGAGATTTTCTTATCGGATCGCCGCACTCATTAAGCACAGGCTAAAGTGGAACCAAAGCCGCTCGTCCTCGTCACCGCAGAAGCAGCGCGGAGGCTTAATCATGAGCGAAGAAAGAGAAGTGTACTTAATCACCGGCAGCAGCGGTCTCCTCGGCCGCGCCCTATGTCATCGATTCGGCAGCAAGGGACATGCTCTCGTCGGTTTCGACATGGAAGGTCCGCCGAATCCACCAATCAATACTGATTGCCTCTTCTGCGACTTGACTTCAGATGAGTCGGTGCAAAAAACCTTCCACATGGTGCGCGACGAC
>CAJCHQ010000496.1 GCA_903970295.1 Bryobacterales bacterium | reverse complement strand
ATCGGTAATCGCACAGCTTTGATGTACGCTGCTCAATTTGCCAGCTTCCCGGTGATCAAGTATTTGCTCGAGTGTGGTGCCGACCCGAGGGCTGTTGATTCGACTGGTGTCACAGCAGGTCAGATGTTGAAAGACAATGATAAGCTGACCAAAGCCGAGAAAATTCTTTTGGAGAAGACGCTTAAGTGACAGCCACAGGCATGGAGACGGATATTGATACCGACGAGATTGCAGGATCGGTAATGAACTGTGCCACCGGTGGCGGTAGCAAGCAGGTTCATTTGCGGAAAGTGAATTGCTCGGAATCGATCCGGGCCACCTTCTGACCAGTGCGGTACGCTCCGGGTTAGTTTACAATTGTGCACGCGGGATAGAACAGCGTGCGGGCGTATCATCAAATTTCAGAACCGGAGTAGTCTTTCATGAGTGTCTATTGCATTTTACGTCTGGTGGGAATGGGCTCCTTCCCTGCACTTTCGGTTTTACTAACGATTTGCAGCGTCACAGTGCAGTCGGCGGCAGCAGCCGGCTCGACACACGCAAGCAGCGGGGCGGGAAATTCGCAGGTTGGCGGTCGCAGTGGCAGTGTGACTAGTGCGGAATGGCAGAATGCAAAGAAGGCAGCAGACGCGGTGGCTCGTGGTGGCAATTCGACTGAGGCGGAGGGCAAATATCGATCGGCGCTGACGTCAGCAGAGAAGAGCAAAGACAACAAAGCCATCGTTGCATGTCTGACGGCGCTGGCTAATTGCCTGGCTGCGCAGGACAACAAGCTCGACGAAGAGGAACCGCTGAGAATGAAGGCTTGTGAACTGGCTGCCAAAACATATGGTGCTACTTCGCCACAGTATGCCATGCAGCTGGCTGAACTCGCCGACGTTCAGGCGCGAAAAGGCGAGACTGCTCAAACGGAAGAGAGTGTCAGTCGAGCCGGCGAATTGCTCGGACATTCGGATGAGAAATATCCGTTGGAGATGGCGACTTGTTATCAAGCGATAGGTGAACAGCAGATCCTCGCGGGTACACCAGCACTCGCTGATGATTCGTTCAAGAAAGCGCTCGACTTGCGCACGGCCAAATTGGCTCCCGACGATCTTGCCGTGCTCGATACTTGCCGTCGCTACGCAGACGTACTCAAGCAGCTCGGTCGCGCAGACGATGCAAAGAAATTGCAGGAGCGCATCAATGCCGCGAAATCGGACTCGGGGTCTGCATCTCCTCCGGCTATTGGGGCGAGCAGCGCGACTAAAACGAGCAGCGCTGTCGATGGTGAAAAAGCGCATCATGCAAAAGCCGATGGCAGCAGAGCCGCGTTGGCTAAGTTAGTCAATGACGCCAAGGATGCTGATAAAGGTGGCGATCGCGAAAAATCTGTGGCCGCCTGGAAAGCGGTGGTCGAGAATGCAGAAAAGACTGGAGCAAGCGATGGGCTGCTTCCGTATGCTCTCGTGCATCTGGGAGACGCTAACGCTCTTCTAAAAAAGAGTGACGAGGCCGCAGCCGCCTATCGGCGCGGACTGAGTTTGCGGGAGAACGGGGATAAAGAGTCGAAAGAGACACTTGGAATGGCGCGTAACCTTTGTCGCGTCGCTGGCATTGAAATGCAAAGCAAGAACAGCAACGAAGCCGAGCGTCTCTATTTGAAAGCGATAGATTTGCAAGACCAGCTAAAAGCTCCAGATTCATTGCTGGCGCAAACGATGGCTAACGCGATTTCTGCTTGCATGATGTCCAAGGATAATGCGAAAGTCGAGCAGGTTTGTACCCGTTTGACTCCGATTGCGGAGAAAGAAGGCGGGACTGTCGGCCAGATTCACAAACGGACGGCGGTGGCGATGCTCGGTTCTGTGTATATGAAGTCTGGCCGGATGAATGAGGGCATGCAGTTGTTCAAAAGCATGTCGAAAGCGCACGCCACCGATCAGAAAGAAATGACCCAAGCGATGCAAGACAGTAACGCAGCCAACGACGCTCTCGTAGATGCCGCAGAAGAAGCCGCATTTTTGAAATAGCCGCATTCCCGAAGTGGCAGAGCTTTGAAATAGCCGCGGACCAATGCAGGCAGGTTTTTCAGGTAGGTTAAGACCAGTCAGCATGGGAATCCTACGCTAACAAAACTGCTTCGTGTAACTCTCGTGTAACTTTCGAACCCTAAAGTGACCTTACTGCGAAAACGCGGTTTGCCTCAGCCCTTTTGCAATTCGAACTAAAACAGTAACAACGACAGTGGCTGTCTGCTGATTTGCTGCGACTTGACTTCCCTATTGGAGATGCGTAATGGAAAATTCGACAACTACCGGCGACAATCACACTCACGCACTACATCATCATGATTTCCAGAAAGACGTCGCCGATTCGAAGCTAGCGTTTGAAGCCTGGAGTTCCCAGGATCCTGACAAAATAAAGTTTGCGGTCGATGAGAAGGCGCGAATCGTGAAGGATGATCGAAAAGCCTGGGACGAAGCGATGAAGGAAATCGACGCCGAGCAAAAACGAGTGGCTCAGGAGAAGCGAGACGCTGCCGCGAAGGCCGAGCTGCAGAGAGAGTTGGAAGCTGAGCAAGCGGCTCGAGCAGCGGCACAGGCAGCACCACCTCCTCCTCCAGCGGCTGAAGCACCACCTCCCCCTCCAGCAGCTGAAGCACCGCCTCCACCGCCGGGTGAAGCAACTGCCGCGATCGCTCCCCAGGGTGACCCCGCTGCCGCTTTGGCACCGCCCGAGCCTAACACCCCCGGCTACAACGCCGCATGGCATCAGCCACCGGTCAAGCACTGGGACCTGAATATATTTGGATTAGCTCATGTCGGTGTCAACAGCCATATATCGCTGGAGGGCGGTATCAATATCCCCAAGATTTTCCAAGGCGAGGGTGAACTCGGTGGACAAACCGGGGGCAAGGTCGAGATATTTCCTGGATTCAAGCCACTTCATGCCAGAGTCGGCGCTGAAGTTGGTATCAACCAAGATGGGCTACACGGTGAAGGTGGTGCCGGTGCCAATTTCTTGAATCTAGCGGGCGGCGACCTCGATGTCAGCGCGCGTCTGGGCAAGAACACAGGTGCCGACGGCGATTTCCGCGGCAAAGCTCTGATTGCTCAAGGACAGGGCGACGCTGGTGTTTCCATCGACGAAAGAGGCGTCGGCGTCTATGGCGGTGGCAACGGTAGTCTCCTCAATGTTGTGGGAGCGAGAGGTGGTGGCCGAGCTACCTTGCTCGGACCTGATTCGGGAATCGCAGCCGGAGTCGGTGGCACTGTGGCCGGAAAGAGGTTAGATGTCGGACCTTCGTCAGATGGATACAGTGACGGCACCTCCATCCAGGCTATCCATGTAGATCCGGGCGATGTCAATGCGCCGACATTCTTTCCCACCGGGAATCGTGCGGTGGATGCTCCAACAACTCACGTCGAGCCTCTGCCGGCGCAGGTTGATGCCCCACCAGCATCGTGATTTAAACGTCACTTGAACCTACAAAGTTTGCAACGTCCTCTTCCAGTTATCCGGCTGTCCTTGTTTAACAGGGGCGGCCGGTGACTTATGGGCGGGTCTGATCGCTGTAACGCATCAATACACTTCATTTAGCGTGGTGATGTCCCATGACTGTTGCAGGTGGTAGCCTGTTGATTCGTAACCGTGATATTTTTTGCCTTCAATTATTCTTCCTTGATTGATACCGAGCTTGATACCGTCCTGTTCCAGGAGTTTATTGGCTGCGGCAAGTGTGCCTTTAAGCAGCTCAGGATCGTTCTTTGCCGTAATTTTCTTGAGTTCTTTGCCAAGCTCGGCGGTCTGACGCCAATCGTGAGGAGGATTAGCTCCAGGAATATCATGTCGGATTTCGGCTTCTTGAGCGCGGCGGGCATCTAGTTTTCTAGCCAGGTCGGCGATGCGTTGGGCTTCTTGCGCATCAGATTTGGTGCCATCGACTGGCTTAAGCAGCGCGGCTTCGTCTGCGCGCTGTTGCTTGAGCCTCTCTTCTTTTGTGATCATATTCACGGGGGGGCCATCTGTCGCGATGATTGCGGGCTGATCTCTAATCGATTTCACTGAGAAGTTGCCACCAGCCAAGAGGTCTGTGGGTTGGTATTTGCCATTCGCGTCTTTCTTCCCTTCCCAGATTTCGCCTTGCGATTGAGCGATTGTCAAGCCACTGCCCTCGAGCAATTTGTCTGCCTCGGCAATTATTTGCCTTTGTGCAACTGGGTCACCCTGCATCGCTTGAAGTGCTGCTCGGAGATCACGCATGTCGTTATCGCGTATGGAGCGATCGGAAGTCGTATCAGCCTCTTTGGCTAGAGCTGCGACATGTTGAGCCTCCGGGTGAGACTGGTCTTGCTGTGGCACTGGCGAATTCAGCGCTGTGGTGATTGCCTCCCAACGCTGCTGTTCTTTCGGCAAAAGGAACAATTCAGTCTGCGGTTTCCCTACAGGTGTGTCTGACGCCATGCTCACTCCTAATCGATTTACTCACACGATGTTGCCAAACTTGGCTTGTGCATTCGCCCTATTGTGCGAAAGATCTCTGACAGGTACGTGACATATCGGGAAATACGGAAATACATACGCTGCCCGCGATGGTCGAGCTCGATCGCATGTAGGAGAAAGAGAAATAAATGTTGAGGAGCCGGAAACTTTCCCATCTTTTCGCGTCATGAAGCACAAGGTCGTGGCGGATGGCTTAGCTAGTCTGTTAAAAATACGTCGCGATATCCCGTAGGTCTTGCCTCCTATGGTTGCAGCGCATTACCAGGAGGTTGTTTTGAAAGGTTATTTATTCGCCCTAGGAATTGGTTACGTAATTGGCACTCTGTGGGCGCCGCGAAAAGGGTCGGAGCTGCGCAAAGACATATTGGAACACTTCCAAACCAGCAAGGCTGAAGTACTCAGCGAGGGGCGGGAGATTTTACACAGTGCTGTAGAACATGGAGAAGAGTTTCTCGATGAAGCTGGGAACAGATTTAAGCAAGCCTCGATTTCTGCAAATAAAGCAAAGACGATCGCCAAAGAGACTATTTCCAAGTTTGCAGAAAATGTCAGCGACATAGCGGAAGATAGCTCGAAGCTTTTTACATCCGAGCCTACTCACGGCTGATCGAGTTACTGATTGAGCATTAAGATGCGCAGATGCTTCTGTGCGCCTCTGCATCGCTTGCTCTGAATTCTGTTACGGCTCGCTCGCAAATGCCGGTCAGGTGCGTTCGAGCGTGCTTGATCTGAAATCTCGACCCCTAGTGTCGACCCCTAGTGTCGATCTATGCAGTACCAGGAGTTTGAATGAATTCGAATCTGAAAGCGACCTGCCTTGTCTCGGCTGTTAGCGCCATGATGTGGATGCCCGTAAGTGGACAAAACAACGGCGTCGACTTGCAGGCAACAGCGGCCCCCGACGCTGAACAGGACCGGTCCAAAAAAGATTCGACCGAGCACAAGAAAAAAATCAGTCCACATCAGGCCGGAGAAAATGCCGACACAGCAGCAGCTGTCAATCGCATCGCCGGCGTAAATATAAAGCCGAAAGATCTGCAGCTGCCGGTGCCGGAAGCAAAAATCCACGGTTTTCACCCGATCAAAAAACTGTTGCAACCACTTGTACAACTCGAGAAAAACAGTACACAGTTGGAACAACAGATCATGAAATTAGAGGGACCGATTGCTGGACTGCAACCGCCAATGCTGGGTCTGCAAAAAAAGATGGCCAGTGTCGAGACCAAAATGGGAGCCATGAAGAAGAGATTGGATAGCGTCGACGGGCAGGTCGGTGGCGTTCAAACAAAGATGGGTCCAATTTCAAATCAGATGACTGGCGTGCGATCAGATCTGATCGAGATGCGCAAAAAGGTCAGTGAGTTACAAAAACCACTTCATGATTTGCAAGAGCCCCTGATGGGCCTCTCTAAGCCACTTAACGCGCTGGACGGAAAAATCGATAGGTTGGTCGGACTCTTGACCACAATCTTGTTTGCGATCGTTGTTGCGGCGTTTGCAATTGTGGTCGGAACGCCGATTGCTGCAATTTTGATCTACCACAACAGACGCAAGCTCTTTCCCAGAGCGGTAGCGCAAGATGTTTCCGGAACTAGAATTCCCCAAAAGGTCTAGAAAATATTTTAGCGATGACTCACAGCTATGGTCAGCTGCCAAGCAAAGGGTCTTCGATTAACACCGGTCGCACCCATCGCTGCATATCAGGAATTTCAATCGCGCGATTTGTCATAGTTAACAATTTCGAATAGACATTTTGAAGAAGGAGAGCATCTGGGTGATTCGACTGATGAATTACCACTGCATAGGCTCGTTCTAATAGGTATTCAGCAAGGGTTGGTTCGTTCCGTATCATCAATATTTCTGCAAGCTCGGCGACGATTTGCACGTGGTTCGTCGACAACTCGAGTTGATTATGTTGGAAGCCCTCAACTATGTTTTTCGCCAATGCAACAGAGTCGTCCATTCTGTCTTGTTTCGCGCGCAACAAGGCTAGTGCGAGCTGACAACTAACTTGCGCGTTATCAACACTCTGACGCAACATATAATACGGTGCCGGTAAGCGCGACAGCAAGTTTTCAGCGCGAAATAAATACTCCTCAGCCTCTTCAAGCCGCTCGAGTTTGAGAGCGGTTAGGGACAAAGTAAAAAGTGGCAAAGCCGCTCCGGAGGACTCGCCGGCTTTACCCGTTAATGAAATTTCCAGCGCTTTCTTAGCAAGATGTTCGGCTTCTGTATATTTGCCACGAATCGCGCAAACCAGTGCCAGATTGTTAATCGGAACAGCGAAAAGTTCGTGCCGACTTAACGCTGGGTGTTGCTCGACCAGCCTTACGGCTTCACGCAAGTGGAACTCGGCGCTTTCGTATTTTCCTTGAAATCCTTGCGTCAGAGCAATGTTCGAACAGAATAAACCATAACGACCGTCACGCGGCAGATGCAGCGCTTGCCATAACAAAGCAGCTCGCACGCAAAATAGCTCTGCTGCTGCATAGTCATTAGTCCGCTCCAGGTCTTTTATGCGAAAGGCAACTGCAGTCTCGATCGGAATTGAGCCGAAACTCCAGAATGTCCAAAAAGCTAATGTCGAATAAGCAATCGCCAGCCAATAAGAGCCTAAGGAAAGTAATTGAATTGCCTGAAACGAGAGCCAAATCACAAGGAGGACCATCACGATCGAATAAGTCAATGCACGCAGCATGACCGGCTGCATTGCCGTAGATTTAACCGTCGAGAGGGAAAACTTCGACACTGTTATATGCGCCTTGTGTGATCTTAGACCCATGATAGCAAATGGAGGTGCTTGCATCGATTTGAGTCTATAATCATTGGTTTGTAACTTTCACATGTCGCTCGGGTTTAATGAATTTCGTCGATGTGGAAAAGAAGCAAGTGACAAACATGGAGGTCATAATGGCAAAATCAAAACACGACGCCGAATTCAAGGAGCACATGGAGTGGTTGAATAACAACATATCCGGCGCGGCAGAAGAAGTTCCAACAAGGTTCAAGCATGCGATCAATGCGCTGTACAACCTGGTGGCGGCTGACTCGAAATCAAAGAAGAAGTCCGCGGCGAAGCCCAGGAAAGCGAAGGCAGCAGCGCCCAAGAAACGTGGTAAAGCTGCGGCAACCAAAAAATCTGCCACGAAGAAGGCGGCGACCAAGAAAACTGCAGTCAAGAGACCCAAAAAATCTGCGAAAAAAGCCACCAAGAATCCAGCTAAGAAACGGGCGAAATAGACGCACTCGTTTAAATCATCGCAGTGCCCACTCGGTCTGCCAAAATGAAATTCTCAAATCATGTCCACGCTTTAGATCCGAAGCGTGGACATTTTATATCGTTTTCTCGACCACACCTTTGAGCTCGAATCTGATTCTCGGCCGTGGCGGTTGCCCAGAACCTGCGGAACCGAGGGGGGTGTACTTTTGCATATTTCCCCTGAGCCGCCAGTTGCCGAACCAGAGCTCGCACTCGTCTCCGGCAATTCCTTTTTCAACCA
>CAJCHQ010000495.1 GCA_903970295.1 Bryobacterales bacterium | reverse complement strand
TGTTCGCTGGCCGTGCCGCCGAAGGACGAACGCGAATCAATCGACTCTTTCAAATTTAAATACGTATAGATTTGCTCATCGAAACCGGGGAAGAAGAGCGCCCATTCATTCAGGGTCAAATCAAGCAGTTGACGGTGCCTTTCGCGGCAGTAATTAACTAGAGATTCGACGATTTTTGCCGCTCGATCGGTCGTCACTCCGCGCTCGACTAGATAGTCGACGACATTGCCGGCGTCTGTCAGGTCGGCGGTTGCCAAATGGCGCATGCGATGCTCGTCAAAACGCAGAGCCGGCAAAAGCACTTGAGTCAAGTCCAAAACCAACCGCACATCGTGCACTGATTCAATTAGACCGGGCAGGCTTTCTTGCAAGTCTTGCGAGTAACTCAGGGGCAGACCTTTCAATTCGCTCAAAAACTGGGTCAGCCGGCCGGTGAGAACCGATGGACGCGAACGCAAAATCTCGAGCATTTCAGGGTTGCGCTTGTGCGGCATGCTCTGGCTGCGAAAAACAAAGGCTCTGGGCAAGCGCACGAAGCCAAATTCCTGGGTCGACCACAGCAAAAGCTCAGAGGCCATTTGCGAAAGGTGGGTACCGAGCAATGCCGCGAATGCCGTGAATTCAACGACATAATCGCGATCAGAAACAGCATCGAGACTATTTTCGATCACCTCGTCGAAACCGAGATAACGTTGCGTGAACGAACGATCGATTGGATATTTGCTGCCGGCTAGCTGGCAAGCGCCCAGGGGCGAAGCATTCAAACGCTTATAGCAATCGAACAGACGGCTCGAGTCCCGTTGCAAACGCGATTCGTTAGCCAACCACCAGTGAGAGAGCAGAATCGGCTGGGCCGGTTGCATGTGCGTGTAGCCGGGCATGATTTTTTCCAGGTCGCGCTCGGCCAAGTCTAATAAGAGCTGTTTCAAATCAGCCAATTTGTTCAAGATATCGATTACAGCGTCGCGCAGCCACAGCCGTATGTCAGTGGCAATCTGGTCGTTGTGCGAAATGGCAACGCTCAGACCTTCGCCTGGTGGTCCGACAATTTGCGAAAGGCGCCGCTGCACGCCCGAGTGAATATCGGCATCGCCCGGTTCGAGAAAGGTCTCGCCCCCGGCGAATTCCTGGCGAATTTGTTCTAAACCGGCGAGCACTTCGGCCGCGTCTGTCTTGCTTAAAATTCCGGTTTCATCGAGCATGCGCACATGGGCGATCGAGGACTCGATGTCGGCCGAGACGAGGGCCTGTTCGACAGTCGGGCTCTGCCAGAAACGGCGTACTTCCTCAAAATTGGGAGCCGGAGGCGCATCGTCGAGTGGGGTCTCAGGAGGGATCTTTTTGCCTTGTCTCGTCATCTGACTAGCCCCCTGACTCTAACTGAGGGTAAGCCTCTTATTGAGGCTTACCTCTTTCGATCACTTTTTTGTTCTTTTCGATTTGCTTCTGATAGCGAGCTAATTCTGCTTGATACCGCTTCTGCACTTCTTGTTTGACTTTATTCGTCTCACTTCTCTTTTCTGCCATTTCGTCTTCTCGTTCTAGTAATTCTTGATTTTATTTTTTATTGATTCCTGTGATCGCGATCACCTGTGATTTGTTTCCGCTGAGCCAGCGGAAACCTTTCTGGGAAGTGCTTCTTCTTACCCTGCTGCTGTCTTGCTACTAACAGCAAACCAATTTTTTGGGAAAATCACTGATAAGAGAAACACTTGCGAAATTGTTAGTTCATGACCTGGCTTGATTAAAAGCACTTAGTCATCAACAAATATAGCACGTTTTAATAAAGTAGCTACACCAGGTTCCGCCTGTTTCCAAGAAGTTTTCGGGGGGCTGCTGCCGGGCTGACGGCTGATCCAAGAGAGGCTAAGCCGCGGTCTAAGCGACAGGAGCCGCTTCAGGCAGGGTCAAACTGAGAGCGAAAGCGAGAGCCATGGCTGAGGCCCCGACGATGTAGGGAGCTTGCGCACTGACATGGCCAAAAAGAAAACCGCCCAGAGCCGGGCCGAGAATGCGCCCGAGCGTCGACAATGACTGACCGACTCCCAGCACGCCGCCCACTGTTTCTTTCTCCGCCAGCTTGGAAAGCATAGCTTGGTTGCATGGCGTGTTTACGCCCGAGCCAAAAGCGAGAACTGCCACAGCCAGATAAAGCAAGGGCACATTGCCGACGAATGGCGTCGCCAGAAGACCTACTGTCAAGAGAGCTGTGCCCAGCATGATCATCTTTTTCTCGCCGTACTTTTTAGTGGCTCTGTGGGCACCCTGGATCAGACAGATGCAAACTCCAATCCAGGTGAAAAGCCAGCTGTTAGCTTCTGTGCCAAAGGCAAACTTTTGCTGCGTCAATAAAACGATCGTCGCTTCCATGTTGGCAAAAGCAAAAGTAGAGATGAAGAAAATCAGGAGCGACGACTGCAATTTTTTGGTCGCCAACGTTTGCTTGATGAATGACAGCCCGATGCCGTATTTTTCCTGCCCCGCATGGCTGCGTTTTTCGGGCTCAGGCAAATAGATGAAAGTGAGAATCAAGTCGAGCAGGCTGAAACCGGCAGCGACAAAGCCAATCAGCTGCAAGTTGTGTTCGGCGAATCCGGAAAGTCCAAGCGTCGTAAGCAACTTCTTGCTCGTCAAAAAACCGCCCATCGCCGGACCGAGCACGAAGCCCACACCGAAGGCGGCGAAAATCGCCCCCATCCCTTTCGAGCGCGTTTGGTCGGTCGTCACGTCGGAGACGTAAGCTTGAGCGACGGCGATATTTGCGTTGCCGGCACCTGCCACCAAGCGTGATGCGAAAAGGACGAGCAAAGAGTTGGAAAAGCCCCAGATCATGTAACCAATTGTCGATGCCAACAGGCTGATAAGCAGGATCGGTCGGCGCCCGACTTTGTCCGATAATCTGCCCCAGAACGGCGTGAAAATAAATTGGGATAAAGAATAGCTGGCGATCAAAAATCCCACTTCTGTATCAGAGGCGTGGAACTGTTGAGCGTAAAGGGGCATGACTGGGATTATCAGACCGAAGCCGAGCAGGTCGATAAAAACCGTAAAAAATAAAAGCAGGAGGAGAAAATTCTCTCTCTTGCGAAGCCCAACCTCTTGATCTGTAGCCGCATCGCTAGCTTTTTTCATGTTTAACTTCAGGGTTACCAAACCGTCAGAGTGCGGCTTTGATATTAAGCCAGAAAAAGCGTGATCGAGGTTTGTTCCTGCTCGACTGTGGTAATTAAAAGTAATATAAGAGCAGGCAATTCCTGCGCTCGGCGTTACTCAATTCTATGTCTACTTTTACCAAGGTTTTAAAGCCACACTCTCACCCCTTATGAAGCTCTGTCTGATTTGTAATTTTCAGACCGCTGGCGATCAGGATGTATGTCCGCGAGACGGTTCTTCTATGGTCACCGTTGGTGATGATCCACTCTTAGGAGTGGTTGTAGAAGGGCGCTACAAGATTGAATCGGTCATCGGTCAGGGCTCGGCAGGCACGGTCTACAAGGCGGTGCAGGAGCTGATTGGACGTGAAGTGGCGATCAAAGTCCTGCATGACTATCTGGTCTCGGACCAGGAGTTCATCAAACGCTTCACCCAAGAAGCCAAGGCCTCGAGCCGCCTCAGCCATCCAAATATCATCACCATCTACGATTTCGGAGTGATTCCCAAAGGCGGGCGCCCCTACATCGCCATGGACTTGCTTAAGGGCACCCCGCTTTCTGACATGATTGCCGACGTCAATCACCTGGACGTCGAAGACGCCGTTCCCATTTTCAAGCAAGTCTGCTCGGCCCTTGGCGAAGCCCATAGACAGGGCGTCGTCCATCGCGACATCAAGCCGGAAAATATAGTTCTGGTCGAACGCAGCGGGCAAAGACTGTTTCCGATTGTCGTCGATTTCGGCATCGCCCGACTGGTTCAAGAAGAATCGGACGTAGCCCGGATTACGCGCACCGGCACGGTCTGCGGCAGCCCCACCTACATGAGTCCCGAACAGTGTACAAGCAGTAAGGTCGACCACCGCAGCGACATTTACTCTCTCGGAGTCGTCATTTATGAAACCTTGACTGGAGAAGTGCCATTCCTTTCAGACGAATTGGTGAAAGTGATGGCCATGCACCTCTCTGATCCGCCCAAGCCGCTCAATCAGGTACGTGAAGATCTGCACTTCCCTCAAGCACTGGAAGAAGTGGTTTATAAGTCACTGGCGAAAAATCCGGACCACCGCTACCAGACGATGGATGAATTCGCCGATGCATTAGAAGAAGCGATCAGCCAACCTGAGCAGCCAATCGTTTCGCCCGTGCAACAAACTCCCAAACGTCCGGAGATAGCCCCCGGACCTCTGGCTACAACTGATGACCTGGGCTCCAGGCGTGGTGCCAGCAAAGAAATGATCGCGCCCCGCTCGAAGCCCATGGATCTGGCCGCTATGGCCCTTGAAGAGTTGAGGACGTCTGGCGCCTATGAAGAAGTACAAGCCGGTGTTGTCGCCGCCAAATTAGCGGCAGCAGCTCGGACTGTGCAACAGCAGCCGGATGCGACGACAGCATCATCCTCGGCTCTCTCATCCGCTAATTTTCAACGAGGGCGCGTCGGCAACAAATCGATCGGCGGTCAAATGCGCAGCATCAGTCCGAAAATGCTGATGCTGGTTTTGAGCGTTCTCGTCCTCGCCGGTGCCGTCGCTTACGCCATGAATAACGACATTCCCATCTTCCATAGTCCCGCTTTGACGCCCTGGAAATCAAGCACTTATCCCGAGGCAGTGGCGATGATGGGACAGGGCAAATACGAAGAAGCCTCGATCGTCTTCAAGTCGCTCAAGCAGCAAGGCAAATTAGCGGCGAAACCGCAAACCGATAACTACTGCAAATGCCTGATCGCAGTCGCCCAGCAATACGCCCGCGAAAAACGTTATGACGACGCTTGCAGCATGCTCAATCAGGCTCTACAACTAAAGCCGACTGCAGCCCAGGTCAACCAGATCAAAAGTTTGATCAAACGCTATCAACAAATCAGTAGCGACCGCTGACCAGACGGCGAAAATTGAATTGCTATTTCAAAACAGCGGCCGTGCCTTCGACAAAGGCACCAATACTGCGGAATTTATTCTGGCGATCGGCCCTCACTTCTTTAGGACCGAGCTGGCTCAATTTCTCGAGGTGGATGATAATCGCTTTTTTCAAACTCTGAGCCGCCACATCATAATCGTGGTGGGCGCCCCCAAGCGGTTCATCGATCACTTGATCGACTACACCTAATTGGAGAATTTCGCGAGCGGTGACTTTCATGGCCTGACAAGCTTCAGCCACTTTGTCTGCCGAGCGCCAGAGAATAGAAGCGCAACCTTCAGGCGAAATCACAGAATAAATCGAATGCTCGAGCATCAAAATACGATTGGCGATGCCAATGGCCAGGGCACCACCCGAACCACCTTCGCCTGTGACCACCGCCACCACCGGCACTGTCAGCCCAGCTAATTCCATCAAATTGGCGGCAATCGCCTGGGCTTGATTGTGTTCTTCCGCGGCCATGCCGGGATAGGCACCAGGAGTGTCGATCAAGGTGACAATTGGCAGCCCGAACTTCTCGGCATGGCGGAAAATGCGCATTGCTTTGCGATAACCTTCCGGTTGAGGCATACCAAAATTGCACAATTGCTTGTCGCGCAGGGAGCGACCTTTTTGTGTGCCGACGGCAACTACTTTGAAGTCATTGAAGCGCAGCAGGCCCGTCACCATCGCCGGATCATCAGCACCTGTGCGATCGCCGTGCAACTCGACCCATTCCGGATCCCATCGATCGAAATAATCACGAGTGTAAGGGCGCTGTTGATGACGAGCAATGGCCATGTGATCGATGGCCCGCAAGTTTCCATAAAGTGAACGTCTCAACTGATTGTATTGCTCGTGCAGCCGAGCAATATCTTTATCCAGCTCCGGATTATCGGAAACCTGCTTTTCGAGCGCCTCGATTTGTTGAGCGAGAGCGGCTAAAGGCTGCTCGAATTCCAAAGGGATTGCTTTCTTTTCCGGTGCCGCCATTTCGGCTTCTCCTCTAAATTCTCAGCGTGAGCGGCCGGCCGATGTCACTTTCTCTGCCGCTGCCTGTGCTTTGGGCGGGTCTTTTTCTCTAGCCGGGTGGAAATCGATCAGCCGGGCGAGGACCGCAGTCAATTCACTGCGATCGACGACCATGTCGACTTGACCGTGTTTGAGCAGATATTCTGCCGTCTGAAAATCAGCCGGCAATTTCTGTTTGATTGTTTGTTCGATTACACGCCGACCGGCAAAACCAATTCGCGCACCACGCTCGGCAATGATTACATCTCCCAGCATGGCGAAACTGGCAGTGACGCCGCCGAATGTCGGTTCCGAAAGAATCGAAATATAGAGAAGGCCAGCGTCCTGATAGGAGCGCAAAACAGAACTGGTTTTGGCCAGTTGCATGAGCGAAAGAATTCCTTCTTGCATACGCGCACCGCCTGAGCTGGAGACGATGATCAGAGGCAGCTGCTTGGCTAATGCGTGCTCGGTGATGCGCGCCACTTTCTCGCCGACGACACTACCCATGGAGCCGCCGAAGTGACCGAAATCCATGACACCCAAAGCGACTGCGTGTCCTTTGATCTGGCAAACGCCTGTAATGACGGCTTCTCTTAAGCCCGACTTTTTGGTCGCCTCGACCTGACGCTTCGGATACGCATCGGTGTCGAAGAAACCAAGGGGGTCAGCGGAAGAAAGATCTTCGTCGATTTCCACGAAAGTATCGGCGTCGCACAATTGTTCGATGCGCTCGAGGGCGCCGATCCGAAAGTGATACTGGCACTTCGGGCAGACACGCAGGTTACCCTGCAAGTCTCGCGTGTATAAAAGCTCGCGACATTGGAAGCATTGAGTCCAGAGCGCGCAATACTCTTCGGTCGTCAGCGGTTGTTTGACTTGCGAATTCTCACGACGTTTCTGCCGATTGGCAAACCATTCCTTGAGGTCCATTATATTTTTGCCATCTTCTGCGAGGGAGGACAAACCTATTGTTGCCGGTGAAACCGAATGCGGCAACCGCACAGGGCTCCTGCGTGTAGATTTGCTGAGCCGTTTAGGCGAAGATTATAACAGGCTGAGCCCGGAAAGCTACGACTAGGGCTTAAGCAGGGTAATTTTGGTCTCCCACGAATTTAGAGAAGCAAGCGCCCAGTCATGAAGAATCCACCGCGCTTTTTCCTTCCCCAGGACTCAATCGATCTGGCTGAGAGCCTGATTACTTTCAGCCGACGCGAGTCGATCGCACAGATCACCTCGGTCTTGAGGTTGAGAGCCGGCGATCTTGTCGACGTCCTGGACGGGCAGGGCAATATTTACCGCTGCCGCCTCGAACCCATGCATTTCGGCAAAAGACGCGCGCTCGAATCATTGCAAGCCAAAATCGAAAGTGCCGCTCGTGCTTCAGGAGAACCATCTGTCTGGATTGAAATCGCTATGCCGATCTTGCGCACTTCTCGCTATGAATGGGCTCTGGAAAAACTCACCGAGCTTGGTGCCTCTTCGATCGTCCCTCTCACGGTCGAGCACTCGCTGGCGCGGGACGGAAAACTAGAGCGCTGGCAAACCATCGTGCGCGAAGCTGCCGAACAATGCGAGCGCGCTCTGGTACCACGAGTGCTACCACCGATGGATCTAGAGAATTACCTGCAACTTATACCGAATACGGGGCAAAGATATGCCTCTTTTATATGCGCCGAGCGCTCACGGGCTCAGCCACTCCCGGTGGTGCTTTGCAACCGAATCGGCGAGGCACCACATAAAATATCAGTCATAGTTGGTGCCGAGGGCGGTTTCACCGAGCAGGAATTTAAAATTGCGGAAAACGCTGGTGCTGTGCCAGTTTCATTAGGAAGACGCATACTCAGATCAGAAACTGCCGCGATATATGCACTGAGTCTAGTCGTCTCCCAAATGGATCAGAATGCGTTAGCGGAAGGCACCATTTGAGATATGAGTGCGAAGTTTGAAAGTGTGATTATCAGCCGATTGTGTCAACGCATCACCCTGGTGCAAATCGCAGCCTCGGTGGTTTATGATTCTGCTTGCAGACTCGTGAAAAATTGAATGGGAATATTCTTTCGGCGGCTTGACAAATTATTCCCTTCAAGGTCTTATAGTAGATGATTGTGGTGGCATCACCACCCATGATGCGCAGGCGAATCAGAAAGGCATGAGTGTGGCTGAGAACATAGCCCGCTTCCGAGAGAGTGTTGGAAGACTACCAGTCACGCTAATAGCAGTGACGAAGAATGCCGACCCCACTCAAATCGAAGAAGCTTTTTCAGCGGGAGTCACCGAATTTGGTGAAAATCGGTTGCAAGACGCCTTAGCGAAACGGAAACAATTGCCACCATCGGTGGCTCTGGGATCTCACTGGCATTTCATCGGTCACCTCCAGACAAATAAAGCAAAACAGGTAGTAGGTAATTTCGAGCTGATCCATTCGGTAGATTCTTTCCATCTGGCTCAGCAATTGTCGAAGGCAGCCGGCGAACAAAAAACGAAACAAGCGATTCTTTTGCAAGTAAAAGTTGTCGACGATCCGAGCAAATATGGTTTTTCTCCAGACGAATTGAGAGCGATGTTTTCCCAGTTACTGCAACTGCCGCATTTGGAAGTCAGAGGCTTGATGACGATCACGCCGCTCAACGCTGACGCCGATACGGCAAACGCATGCTTCAGTGGTCTCAGCCTGCTTCGTGATCAGCTGGCCCTGCAACATGGCGTGCCTTTGCCAGAGTTGTCGATGGGCATGACCGACGACTGGCAAAAAGCCGTGTCATGCGGTGCCACCATGGTCAGACTGGGGAGAGCAATCTTCGGTCATTGAGTTTTTATTCAAGGTAAGGAAGTTGTGTGTGTGTGTGGTGTGGGTAGGTAAGAGACTTGGTCAGTCCGGGTAAGGAGGAGTGTAGTGAGTAGCAGTAGCAGCAGCATCGTGCAAAAGTTCAGAAGCTTTTGGTTCGGGCCTTCTGACAATTACGAAAGAGAAGACTTTGAAGACTTGTTTGAAACATCAGACGAAGTCTATGCCACTAATGGGCAATTAGCACTGGAAAAGGCACCGATGGAAAGTATCAAGCCGACCCGCGGCACGACTATCGGCACCAGCAACAAGGTCGTCGATCATCCCAGTGCGCAACCTGCCAGCGAAGTTCTGGTCATCGAGCCAAGACAGTTCGAAGAATCGATCGAAATCGTTGAGCATCTGCGCTCACGCAAATCAGTACTGCTCAATCTGCATATGCTGGACAATGAGAATTCCCAGCGTGTGGTTGATTTTCTTTCAGGCGCCTGCCATGCCATTGACGGGCACCAACAAAGAATCGGCGACGGCGTTTTCCTATTCGCGCCGGCTTCGGTTGTGATCAGCTCTGAATCGACATCGTCGAAAGCGATCAAGGACGCTTTCTGGAATAAGACTCAAGTGATGTAATCCGTCGAAAATCGGGATGATTATGAACGACCCTCCTGGGGGTCGTTCTTTTTTTTAGCTGGCATTATTTTCGCGCCGCCTTTTGCGTAATTTCCGTATAGGCAGCGGCCGCATAGGTTAGTACAGTTGGCGCAGCGATATGTGGCACGGGGGCAATCAGGTACAAGCGTATTTATGACCATCTTTCAGAAAACCCCTGAGGACTTTCCCCTCGGCGGTCTTAAAGTCGAACCGGCAATTTATAGCCCGGCCAGCGAGGAAGGTAATCTAGGCCGTTCGGGTCAACCCCGCATCATTCTGGCTCGAGCGCACGACAATTCAGTGCCGCAGCCACCGCAAGACGGCATGTATGCACCCGGACATCCGATCCCTTACCCGGGCGCGGCATCCACTCCTTTCCCCAATGGTGCAGCCCCGAATGGCCGCCACCAGCGACCCATGGATGACATCCCAGGTACGGGCCAAGACCTGCTCGGTATCGCCCTCATGTCGTCAGTGACCTACGCGGTCAGCAAGCGATGGGTGCGCGACGTCGCAGCGCGCACAGAGCCTATCGACCGGACGCTGGCAAGAACTGTGTTTCAGTACCCGAGAGGCAGCTTCGTCGGTCGACCACTGAGAAGCGATATTGGCCTGGTCGCCGACCTGAATAGAGCGAGAGTTCCAGCTCACGATGCACTGGCTACTCTGACACGACCTCTGGAGACAGCCGCCGGCGTCGTCCGCCGCGGCCGCACAGAGGCTACAGTGGAAGCCCATCTAGGCGCTGAAACCACGGCAAACCAGGCGATCTGGAGGAATTTCACGCGCATGCGCAGCGCCACCCAATCTCTAAATGTGGGCACCAGAGACGTCTTTGACTTACCAGGACAAATTGGCGGCCTCGACCCGGCTGTACAAGCAGTGCCGGAAGTCAGCGCCTGGCTCAGAGCCAGTGGTAATGTCGTCAGCGCCTATGAAAACAGACGCAACCTATTAGTGGGTCAGCACAGACAGAGCATCTTTGCCCTCGGCGCGGCCGAGGTAACCAACCTCGCCTTCGACAATATATTCGGCTTTAAAGATTGGTCGGACAAGACTACAACACTGGATGCCATCGCTCCTCTGGCTAGTTTCTTGCCGATTCGGCCGGTGGCCAAATATGCTCTCATCGCCGGCGTGCATATAGTCAGTCGTGTGCTTTTCGACCGCGATCCACCCAGACCGCAAAATCAAGACGCCAGCATTCCCAGTCAAGGCGTGCAAGCAGCTTTAGCCAAGCCGCAAAACAACCTCAGCGCGGGCATGGATGTCCAAGCACTTGAGGCTTTTTCCAGGCGTCAACAGACTAAGGCCTGATCAAAATGCTCGCCTGAACCAATCGTTGGGATTGGCCGCCACTTGGTTGACATAGAGACTGTAATGCAAGTGCGGTCCGGTCGCTCGCCCGGTGCGCCCGACCAGGCCTATGCGTTCACCCTCTTTCACAGCTTGGCCTTTTTGCACAAGAATTTTGCTCAAATGAATGTAAAAAGAAATCACGCCTTGCCCATGATCTATGGCCACCACATTGCCGTGCAATTTGAAGCCCTGGCCGACAAGCACGACCGTGCCGCTCGCACATGCCACCACTGGCGACCCCAGAGAGCCGGCATAGTCGATGCCTGAGTGAAAATAATCTTTGAGCAGACGACCGTTGACCATGCGCTTCAAACCAAAGCCAGACGATACGCGAGCTTTGGAAGGCGGCATGAAATTGCCCTGCCAGAGCCTCGAGTCTGAGACGGTTTTCTTAGCGCCTTCGACTGCTTCCTCTTCACCGGGTGACATATTGAAATTGTCTTTAGCCGGGGGCAAGCTAATGTGTTGAAGAGGAAAGAGCCCGGATTTTACCGTCAGTGTCTTTTCTTCATCACCGCATTTGAGCGTGTATTTGCCGGGATCTAGATCGGCAGGCACTGCCAATAGTGCCTGATATGTGCCCACACCATCGGCTACATTTTCTGAGTCGAGCCGATACGATTTCGTGATTTGACCATGAAAAGT
>CAJCHQ010000494.1 GCA_903970295.1 Bryobacterales bacterium | reverse complement strand
ACTTGTTCAAGGGTTTGCAAAGGAAATCGTCCATTCCCGCCAGGAAACATTCATCAGGCGAAGCTGTGGCACTGACACCGATGATCGCTATTTTTTTATCTTTGGCGTTCTGGGCTTCCCTGATAAATTGAGTCGCCTGGAAGCCGTCCATGAGCGGCAATTGACAGTCCATCAGAATGACGTCATAGGCACTGTCGTGCTGAATCGCTGATAGAGCCTCGAAACCGTCTGTCGCTATACTTATGCGATGTCCCAATTGTTTAACTAAATGTGTCACTAGCATTTGTTGAACTGGATTATCTTCGACCAGTAAAATACTGAGCTGCTTTCCTTTATTCGGAGAGTAATCTTCCGAACGACTGATTTCTATAACTGATCTCGCCACGGGTTGCCTCGGATTTTGTTCGGGACTATGGACCTAGAGGCGAAGCCTTCGGTCTTCAGCCTCCACTAAACAGTTTTGCTAGGTGTTACGTCGATAAGCAAGCTAAGGATGGCAACTTACAACTGATTTCCAGCTAGTCACTTATTTTCAACCTGAATCTGTCTTCAAGATTCTACATGTTATGCCAGAGAATGGTAGGAGCAACAATTGATGATATGTCTACACTGATACTGCAAAGCCAGTTCTGGTAAACGATTCGGAGTAATGTTAATAAATCCGAGCCCGTCGCTCGGATTTAAGGAGAATCGCTTGTCTTGCGCAACTTGAACACTGAGTGCCGAGAACTCTCGTTGATCCATTTCACCAAGCCGAATGCCTTCATTACCCGCAGTGTCAGCCAGGATGGATCAAACTCGTGTCTCTTGAGTCCACTCCTAGCCGATCCGGGAAAAGCATGATGATTGTTATGCCATCCTTCGCCGGCAGTGAGCAAGGCCACCCACCAAACATTGACACTATCATCATTAGTCGCGTACGTTTTGTAGCCGAGCTTGGGAATGTGGCAAACGACGTTTAACAAGAGCGGAATTTGTTGCACTACAAGTGCCGCGGCAAAATCGGCCAGGGCGATGACCCAACCGAAGCACAGCAGCAATAAAAGGCGGAAAACGATGTTTATGATGGCGCACAGCTTATGGGCACGCCGCCACTGTCCACCGCGTTCAAGCCAAGTATAAAAAGAGTCCTTGAGCAAATCCTTGGAAAGACTTGCCGGACTAACGTGACTCGGGTAACCGGGCTCCTTGATCCAACCGTAATAAGCGTATTTCCAGCCGCGGTACAAAGGCGAATGGGGATCCAGTGATTCGTCAGTGTATCGATGATGAGCCCGGTGCATCGTCGACCACCAGATTGGCGAGCCCTGAAAAGCCAAATAGCCGCCAAGGACAAAAAAGTACTCGACGATTTTTGGACAGCGGAATGATTGATGCGAAAGCAGCCGGTGATAGCCGACAGTAATGCCAATCATGTGCCAGGCATAAAACAGCACGAATGCAACAAGAAAACTAACAAGCATGAAATTTGGCCGCCACTTAGCAGCGTGTACTGAACCTTCCGCTTGTCATTATGGCACAGCTGGCCTGAAAGGTGGTTTGCAGTACTTTTTCAGACATTAAGGGTTTCTCGGTTTGCTTTGTGCTGAGCTTCCGCTGCGCATTTGCTACCAACTAAGAGTAGTATGGCCACAGATGCATGCTCTCACTTTTGGATTTTTTGTCTGTGTGTACATCAAGCGCCGGGCGCTCGCAGTAAATCCTCAAATTGGACCGTGCTATGAAAAACCTCAAGAAGCATCGTAATGACTTTTACCTCAAATGTTTAGGAGATGCCGTCCGCAATCGGCGAGTCGATATGCTTTTCAGTCAGGATGCTCTTTCTCGACGCTGCCATCTTCATCGAACATATGTAACGGATCTGGAAAGCGGCTTTCGCAATCTTTCCATCTTGACTCTTGTAAAAGTAGCGGTCGCACTGAGTTTGCCGCTGTCTCAGCTAATCAAAGACACGGAAATTCTCATGTCTCTCGGCGAAAAAGCCTAAATCAAGCCGTAACTGAATTTCCTCTGCCGAGCTCGAGTTCTCAGCTATCCAGTTGAATCGGGAATGAAACAAACGTAAAAGCTTGCCACTATATGTGGAGTCTTGACGCTATCTATTTTCAGTCGAGATGTATAAATGTGTCTGATCTGCTGTGGCTAGCCATATACGTTTGTTGAAGAACGCCTCTCTGTTAAGCTGACCGGTCTCTAAAAGAGCGCCGCGGCCGACTTCGCATGCAATCGCACCTGCAGTCATTGATCGCGTACTGATCCCGGGGGGGCGCAAGTCAGGATGCACGCTCGCACTAAATTAGTGAGCTACTGGGGCGGAATGGTTGCGGACGTCAAAGTAGTCAGCGTCATGCGTGCGCGATGCGCCACATATGGATTCGAATCTTCCAGCAGCGCCTTCAAGATACTTTCGTGGATGTTGTGGTTTTCGGCCAATGCAAATCTAACATCTGCGTTGGCATCTGCAGTGAGCAATAACAGCGCTTCTAAAGGTGTATTACTGTGATCACCGATGTCCATCCGCGTTTGTGGAGCCCAATGCCCCGTAGCGATTTTTTGCAATAGGTCTGATTTCTTGTTCTGCATCGTTGCATCTTCAGTAAATTGGTTGAGCCAATTTAGAACCGACTCCCCTTCGTGATAACAACCAGAAATCGGCAGTTCTACAGTCTGCTCGTCCGGGCTAGGAAATTCTCTTCCGTTCATCAAATACCTATCTGTCTTCCGCTCGTATCTCTGCTGACGCTTCGATGACTGAAACGCTCATTAATTCTAGAATGCCACAGCCAGCTGAAGAACCGATTGAAGTTATGGCTCTCTTACTGTCAATCTGCCAATTTCGTCTTTTCTCAATCCTCACCATTAGCTAGGATAAATAGAAAGTTTTCATCCAGTTCATGCGTTCCGAAGCGCTTCCGGTATCAGCATGCTATTTTTTAACGACTGAGTCGGGGAAATTTACTTGAAAATCTTAATCACCGGCGGGACCGGCTTCATCGGCTCCCATTTAACCGGAGCACTAGCCAGGCGCCATGTACCTACTCGCATTTTATGCCGTACAGAGCAATTCAAGTATGCGGGTTGCTTGCCCGATAATTGGCAAAGCACCACCGAGATCGTCAAAGGTGACATCAACGACTTTAACCTGCTCAAAAAGCTGGTTCAAGGTGTTGACGTCATTTTTCACAAAGTTGCAAGCGTAGGCGTGGTGGCATCCGGGCAAAATAGCAGACATTACACCAATACTAACATCGGGGGAACAGCAGGCCTTATCGATGCCCTGCGTCAAAGCGAGCATACTGTCAAAAAAATTGTCATTGATTCGTCTGCCGGGGTCTACGGCGAGGGCTGCTACAACTGCGCCTCGTGTGGAACTGTTCGCCCACAACTCAGGTACAAAATTGAAAAAGACGCACCAGCCGGAATCAACCGGTGGGAGCCGCCATGCCCTGGATGTGGCGG
>CAJCHQ010000493.1 GCA_903970295.1 Bryobacterales bacterium | reverse complement strand
CAGCGCGTCGTATTCGCCGATCGACTTTAAAAGTTCAGCCGGGGTGATGTCTGGTTGATAGGTGACGTTCAACTTTTCTTCGAGAACATCGATGCCCTCTTTGCTGATCTCATCCGCCACCAGAATCTTGTGTAATTTTGTTTCCTGACTGCGGGTGGCGTTTTCTGTCATGCTTTTCATTTTCTATCTCGCTAATTACTGATTGGACAAAATCAGTTTGTGCTGCATTTGTTTCTCGGCCTGCGCTGGCGAAAAGGCCACAGCAAGCGGCTCTGCCTTCAACCAGCCACGCAACTGATCGGTTCTGTAGGGCGAAAGCAGGTGCTCGGATTGCCCGAGAGTAATATTGGCATAAAACTTGTCCGGATCCGAGAGATCGATCAGAAGTCGTCCCGTTGGCCCCGTATTTGAGGGGAAAAGCCACGGGTCTGGCTGATCGACGACGTTGCATGCGTTTACACAATCGGCATCGCCACCTAATCCGACAGGTGGAACGCGGTAGAGAGGGCTGAGGAGAGTATCGTAGATCGGCACGTTATCGAGCAATTCATTCCGGAACGATGCCCGGTGCAGGTCATGCCAGGCCCATTTGGCCGGATCGTCCGACTGAGACGCCAATCGCAGGTTCTTGACTGCCTCGGCGAACGTGGTTATGACGAAGGTTTCGTAAGTTCTCTCTTCCGGCGGCAGCCAGTCGCTGGGCTTTTGCGTGAGAATTTGCTCAACAAATACCGTCCAACGTGGCCATCGCTCCAGGTATTCGAGTGTCATGGCTGAGCCTAATTTCGGTTCCAATAAGCGGCGGGCCAGGGTGTGGAGAAAAGACTCATAAATGCTGGCTGCCGGAGTTTCAGCCCGGAGATTGCCGTCCCATTTGTCTAATTGACTGGCCGCTGCCAGCTGAAAGCGGTCGATAATTTCTTCATGCGTGGTCGCGCTTTCAATTTCCTTCTTGACCAAATTCGATAGCGGGCCAAACTGGTCGGCTTGTAAGTACGCCATGTCTGGCAACCCCACTTTGGCGCCTTTGCCTTTGACCGATGACAGCAAGGCGTTGATGCGATTGAAGCGGAAGTTATTGGCAGAGGACAGGGTAAAAGGCTGATCGGCGATGGCGAAGCCCGAGGCGCCGGTGGCTCCAGGCAGCTGAGAAAAATCCAGTCGGCTTGGCCACAGACGTTCGAATGTCCATCCGGACGTGGCAGTGGTGCCATAGCTGCCGAGCAAAGGCAGTCCCTGACCGGTCTGACCTCCGTGCAACGGAATAGTACCGGCTACGTGGCATCCCGAGGCTCCTTTACGGTCAGCATAAACGAATGATTGAGGCGCGCCCGAATAACTCTCGAGGGCTTTTAAAACATCCCCAACGCTCTCGGCTCGATTTAATTTCCAATATGTCTCCAGTACGGTTGGCTTTTCAGCCGCGGAAGCCCAGGCCATGGCCACGGCTGTGTCATCGGTTTTAGTCAGAATCGGCCCATCTTTAGTGATTAACACTTTGTGGACCAGGGTTTTGTTGAAGCGAACAGGAATGTCTTCACTGATTTCAGTCACGGAAGACCAACCGGTGGGAGTTTTGTAACGCTCAGGAAACTGGGGTGAGAATTGCTCCAGGACTAAGTCTTGACCATCGGCCTTGCAGGCTGTCGCCGACCAGGCCACTTCGTTGTTGCGACCGTAAAGAATTCCTGGTACACCGGGGATAGTGGCACCGGCAGCATGCAGTTTGGAGCCGCTCAACCCGCACAAGAACCAAATGTCTGGTGCACAGAAAAGCGAATGCTTATCACAAGCCAAAAGCGCTCCCTTCGACTCGGACATTGATGG
The DNA here is from genome assembly GCA_903970295.1 of Bryobacterales bacterium. The sequence goes on along the minus strand of CAJCHQ010000493.1, from coordinate 290 downwards.
TGCGATGACCCAGGCATTGCTGCCCCAGATCGGCAATGCAGTTGGCGTGCCGCCAGCGAGAAATTGTTGGGCAATCTTTTGAGACAATCTGTTCCATAAATTAGTGTCTCTTGCCGGCACTTCGCTCGCAGTGCTGGTTGATGAACCAAAGCTGTGACCCGGTAGTGCTGATGTGTCGTCCTTCTTGGGCGCTGCATCGTTGCTCGGTGTCGGTTCGGATTTTGGCGCTGTATCTCTTTTTGGAGCCGCGTCGGTTTTCGGAGCGACATCGTTATTTGGCGGAGTGTATT
>CAJCHQ010000492.1 GCA_903970295.1 Bryobacterales bacterium | reverse complement strand
GCGCTCTTTGGCTCCCGCTATAGCGCGTGGCGGTGGGAATGTTTATATCTTCAGGCAAAGTTATTACGAAGTTATTGCCGCCCGCGGGAGCGCAAAGTTATTGCCGACAGATTTGGCTGAGTTCCGCGGCGAAGAACTCCGCCACGAAAACCCTGCTCACGCAAGTACTGGTCCATATCCCGAAGGGTGGTCCGGTTGCGACAGGACCACTTTTTTTTTGAAAGGAATAGAATTAGACTAAACTTGACCGATTTTGGGGGTTGCAAGTCGAATGATCGAATTGAAAGTGCAAGACACTGAAACTTTTTTCGAGACCATCAAGAATGTAGAAGCCAGAAGTTTTTCAGAACGCAGAGCTAATTCCATAAAGCCTGCCGATTCTTATTGGAGCGTTTCCGATCATATTTCGAGAGCCGACTTTGCTGAATCATATTTCCAATTTTTGAGAAGAATGGAAACAGAGAACACGGTCTGGGAAGGTAACAAATACACTCACAAATTAAAATTGGTTCCTTACAAAGACCAAGAGGCATGGGCTTTGATGCATTGGCAACTCACCCTCCGAACGGAATTCAAAGAGAAAATCCTTTTTAAAAACATGGAAAAGGGATTTGAGTGGTTGCAAGTTAGCCTCGATGACGCCCTTGCGATTCTCTCTCAAGTATACAGAGAAGAATTGGAGTCAACCCCTGAAATCGGACGGCTCGAGGCCGCGGAGAGAGAAGCTTATCTCGACAAACGTGTAAACGACGAATTTGGACCGAGACGCCTTTTTATCAGAGAAAAGATAACTCCGCAGAATCCCCAAGCTCAAACTGGTGAATGATATAGCGCGATCTGGAAGACGTGCTGATCACCTAGGTTGCCAGTACAAAATGCCATAACGTTTGCCGTGGAGCTTATTATGTTTGGCCACGGCCCTTTGCGGTCTTAAGTCTGGTCGAGGACGTCCAGTTGACTTTTTATACTGTTCAGCTGATTGAGCAAATCGTTCAATTCAGCTTCCAGCTTTTCGATTTTGTCTTTGGGCGCTTTTGCTTTGAATTCCGGGCTGTCGAGGGTCAATCGCTTTTTCTCGATTTCTTTTTCGACGCTTGCTTTGCGCGCATTCAATTTTTCTTTGGCTTTCTCGATATTGATCAAACCGGCGAGCGGCACCAAAACTGTCACCGATGAGACAATTTCTTTGGCTGCCAGCTTAGCTGTGGTGGAATGATCTTTTTGAATCGTGACTGGGTTGGCTTTGGCGAGACCTTTGATGTAGTCCACTCCATCTTTCAAGATGTTTGTTTCTTCGTCCGATGTGCTCACCAATATCACTTGAGCTTGGGCGGAAGTTGGCACATCGTAGGTTTGACGCAAATTGCGGATCGCTCGCACGATGCGCATCAAAAAGGCCATGCGTTCATCTGCTCTCTCGTCGAAGAAGCGCTGGTCAGCGCGTGGATATGGTGCAAACATGACCGAATCCAATTGTTGAAACAAAATCGATTTGGGCACGCGTTCCCAGAGGTCTTCTGTAATGAATGGCATGATTGGATGCATTGCCCGCATCAAGCCTTCGAAAATTGTGTGCAGAACTCTCTTGGTCTGTGAATTCTGTCCGATCGCCTGACCCTCTTGCGCGATCTGAATCTTAGCGATTTCTAAATACCAGTCGCAGAAATAATCCCAGGTGAATGTATAAATTTCATTGGCGGCGATGTGGAAATCGAAGTCATTGAATGCAGTGCTGATCGTCTGCAGCATGTGATTGTAGCGATGCAAAATCCAGCGATCCGCCATCGACAATTTATCAGCTTCGATGCCTCTGGGGGTGTAGCCTTCCAATTGGGTCAAAACGAATCGGCCTGCGTTCCACAGTTTATTAGCGAAGCGCTTGTATTCTTCTAATTTTGCTTCCTGAAAACGCACATCTTGATCGCCTTTGACGCCCACCGAAGTGAACCAAAAGCGATTAGCATCGGCGCCGTATTTGTCGATCATCAAAAGCGGATCGATAGCGTTGCCTTTCGATTTAGACATTCTTTTGCCATCCGGTGTTTGCACGACCGGGTGAATCACAACTTCTTTGAAAGGAATCTTTTTCAAGAAGTGCATACTCGTAAAGATCATGCGCGATACCCAGAGATTGATGATCTCGCGGGCAGTCGACAAAACCGTGGTCGGGAAGAAGATTTTCAGTTCGTTGGTTTCTTCCGGCCAGCCAAGCGTAGCGAATGGCCACAGAGCCGAGCTGAACCAGGTATCGAGCACATCTTCATCTTGCGTGAGCGTGGTGGAATCACAAGAGGTGCATTTAGTGGGTGGCTCCTCGTAAGCGAGCACATGCTGGTTTTCGCAGGTCCAGACAGGAATTCTATGTCCCCACCATAATTGACGACT
>CAJCHQ010000491.1 GCA_903970295.1 Bryobacterales bacterium | reverse complement strand
TTTCCTATACCCTGAACGAAACCTTGTGACGCATAATAGAGTCATGATCTTAACCCTGAACACCGAGAGAATTGATATGTCAAAGCAGAAAAAATACATTCCAGTCTATGGGTCTCTAACACCGACTGATGCGGCTCGATTGAAGTCCCGTGCAAAGGTTGTGGGTGAAACGGAGGCCAGTCTCATTCGTCACGCGGTGATTTTATATCTCAATCAAGAAGAGAAAGCCAGCGACAAGGAAACGATGCTTGCTGTATGGATGAAAAAGATGGAAAACAGATTAGCGTCCATTCAAGCCAAAACTGCAATTGATTTCGGAGTGATTTATAGCCTGCTCTGGCAAAACGCCAATTTCAAAACTCGCGACGAGCAGTTTATACGAGCGAGAAAGCACTCCGTAGATAGACTCCGCAAGAAATTGAAAACCGAAGAAGCAGACATCAAGGAAGCGATAACAACAGATGATTAGATCAATCATGAAGCACAGTTATATAAGAGCTGCTGGTGGACACGCACGAGCGGCCGCCCACATCTCGTACATCGCTGACAGGGACGGTCGCGATAGAGGCGCAGACGGACGAGAGTTTTTTGATGGAGACCGTGACGGGATCAACGCGCGAGACGTGAAACACACGCTTGACGAGTTTACCGATGAGCGCGGAGTCCTCGTTCACAAGATGATTATGTCTCCTGGAGTTACAGGTGTCGATGTCAAACAATACACACGCGAAATTATGGCTGGCATAGAAGAGAAGAAACAGCAGGAACTCGAATGGCGCGCCGTGGTTCATGAAAATACAGCACATCCACATTCTCATGTCTTGATTTCGGTATCGACAAGAATGGCCACTTGGTACGTTTTGACATGGACGACCATAAATCAATTAGACGACTTGGCGATGATTATTTAGATCGCGAGCACTTGTTGGACCGCTACCTGGATCGTGAGATGAGCACGATACTGAGGTCCGAAGAATATCAAAGAACCGGAGACCGGGAATTCAGAAGCTTGTTTGGTCCTACCCAAGACGAGCGAGATCGCGAGCGGAAAAGGGAGCGCGCCCCAGAGCGTGACAGACGAGAGTTCTCCCAGTTCGACGAAGACTTAAGACAATCATTACAGGAGCGCTCTCGTGACCTATACCCTGTCAGGGGAGCGCAACGACGATTGGAGGATGCCGGTCGCTTGTCAGAGGCGCATGGCGATTACGCCACGGCAATGGCACGACAAAGGCTGAACGATCTGGCGCTCGAAAATCCAGAATCAGCTGATTCGATCAGAGCAGAGCTTGCATATCTTAATGAACTGGCAGCCGAAAATCGACAGGAGCCAATCATACAAGTTCTGATGGGTATCGGTGCAGATGTTGATCGCGGCCATGGAGTACCATGCCGAGAGGAATATTCTGACGACATCATTAAAGGCGAGAATGAAACAACTGATGGCACCAGCAGCCGTGGAGAAGATTTCGGCGAGCCTGCGCTTAACTTAGATGACTTCCAATACTACCTGCCAAGCAGCGAACTTGAGCCAACTAATACCCAATTTCTTGATGATATTGCGCTGCAGTTTGATGACACTCCAATTGATCCGCAGACGAGCGAACCAGAGCCCGACCGTTCAGAATCGGTCGATGACCATACCAGTCACCTGCTCGATCCGCCTGTCACTGCAGAAGCGAACGGAAGTGACTACAACTACACGGAAGACCTAGCTGACCAATCTATTTGCTCCGATTTAATCGGAGCGAGTCCAGAACCAAGTGAACGCGGAAGGGAACTCGACCAAGAATTCGAGCAAGGAGGTGGATAATGACGTATCAAAAAGTTCAGATCGAAATCTGATCCGCCGCCAATTGCTCGACTGTTTTGGCCAAGCGGCTGGCGCTCGATGCTCTTTTATTAGTGACTTCAGTGAGACTAGAAGAGTAATTCGGCAGGCCGATCGGATGAAGAGGAACACTCGTGCAACCTGATATCAATTCGGCATTAATTACAAAATGTCGTCCCGAGATTGATCGGTTATTGATCGGAAAATCGGTTTAAAGTACCCCAAAAAGAAAACCGGCTCTCGCCGGTATCGTAGATGGTGGGCGAGCAGGGACTTGAACCCTGACCCTTGCGGACTAGATCCTAAGTCTAGCGCGTCTGCCAATTCCGCCACTCGCCCGTGAATCGCTGGCACTTTGAAAGTCTTCCATAGTTTACCACGACCCGCTCTCAGCCGAAACTAGCGGAAGCTAATCCGTCTTTGCAGCCGTTTTCCTCAGCTCATCTCTAAAAATAACTGCGGCTTGATAGCGCACTTTCTCCAAGTCAAGCGCAAGTTCATGGATCGTGATTGCTTCTTTTGCGAGCGGAACATTGGAGTCACAATCTTGTCCCACCAATTCCTGAATTCGATCGAGCGACTTGTTGATCTTGCCTACATCTGCTACCCACACCTCCCACAGTGGATTGACTTTTCTTTCCACATCGTTCGAATATTCGTGTCCTTCTTTTTCGACTTCATTGATATCTGCATTCAACAATTGCAGAATCGGCTCCATCGTATTTATATAGAATACAAGCCACTCTTTTCGCGGAGGCAGGTATTTGCAGTTTTCCTCTATCATTTTGACGCTGATTGCCGGCGGCAGGTGATCCACTGGTTTGTCTGCGTCGGTCATTTCGGTTCGCGTTGCTTCTTGAAAAAGATTCGTCGACTGCTGTCTGAGTTGCGTCAAGCACAATCGGAAATCACGCAATTTGGTCAACATCTCTGTCGGCGTTGAAGGTACATTTTTGTTGGCTCTTTGGGTCACTGGCAGAGGCTGCGTCGGCTCCCCCAGGGCTGCCGAAGCAGTGCACACTAGCATGCTCGCAAGCTGGATCGCAAATAGCATGGTTTTTATTGACTCGTATGCTCTACGCACTTTCGTTACCTCGAACCACAGACACAATTACAAATGAAAAAGATTGTCCGACAATCCTTTGTTGACCGCCAGTTTATCGAAAAAGACTGCTGCGTGAGCTTCTCCGTTGATGTATGTGTTCCAGGCGACGGGAATTTTTGTTTTAGGATTCAAGTAAATAACGTGGACAAATCCTTCGTCTTTCTTCTTGAAACACAACACTTGCACCGGTTGCTTAAAGGCAGCCAGGCTAGTCGGATCAGATGACGATGCCTCAATGCCGTTGCCGATCAGCCGTTTCAGTGTATCGTAAAGCGACATGAAATCGCAATTTACCAGACTGAATCCGGTTGGTAATCTGATCGAGCGCGAGTCCGGCTGCAGCGTCATTTTGATCAAGCCCAGCCCTCCACCGCCCTTGCCTCTGATCTTGCCGTTCGAATCTTTGACGACGACTGAGCCATTCCTGTAATCAGATGAAACAATTTCGGCGCGCAGTTTTTCTTTCTGCTTGAAATAGAGATTTGCTCCACCGAAGTCTTTCCACTGATTGTTCTTGACCACTTCCATCTGACAGAAACATTGATAATCGTTTAAGCTCGAAGCGGCAGAAAGCATATCGGCGAGATAAGATTCACTGACCGGAGACGTTGCCAGCTTTTCAATAGTGGCGTTGTCCGGCAACTTTTCGACCGCCAACTGAGACTGCGCTCCAGCCGTCTGCTGCGTAGCCGAAAGTGTTATAGTCGCAGCCGTTACGACGAGCCAGAATTTAAGCATCTCGTGAGATCCCCAAACGAAGTGCAGATGATCTTACTAGAATTGATGCAATTCGGAGGGCAATGTGGAGAGTGATTCAGCCAAGGTCATCGATCACTACGAGCATTCAAACCTACTGGAGCGCTTGAAGAACGCTTTGGTCACCGCCGGATTGGGCGAAAGAACCTTAGCGCCTGGCGATCTGGCAGCGCTCGATCAATTCCATTTGCGCGGATTGAAAGCCACCATCGAACTTGCTGAAGCACTCAAATTGAAACCCGGTATGACGATAGTCGACATCGGTTCCGGGCTCGGGGGACCTTCTCGTTATCTCGCCTCCAAGTACGGTTGTCGCGTGCGCGGCGTCGACCTCAGCCCTGCTTATGTCGAGGCTTCCAATTTTCTTGCCGAACGATGTGGGTTAAATGAGTTGGCGACTTATGAATGCGCCAACGCACTTTCGCTTCCGTTGGAAAACGACAATTTTGATATTGCCTGGACCCAACATGTGGCAATGAACATAGCCGATCGTGCGAAATTGTACGCCGAAGCTTTTCGTGTTCTGCGCAGCGGCGGACGCTTTGCTTTCTATGATGTCTTATCCGGCGACAATGGCGCGATTTACTTCCCGGTGCCCTGGTCGCGCACTCAGGAAACTAGCTTCTTGCTCACAGAGAACGAGACCCGTGATGTTCTCGAAGCTGCAGGTTTTCGAGTTGCAGAATGGCTTAATAGAACAGAAGATGCAATTTCCTGGCTCGCTGAACTCAAAACAAAATTGCAATCTGAAGCCGAAACTCCTGCCCTTGGTTTGCATGTCGTTATGGGACCCGAATTTCCAGGAATGGCTGCCAATCTTGCCCGAAATATTCAAGAGGGCAAAACTGTTGTTGTAGAAGCTATTTTCGAAAAACCGTAACGACTAAAAGTATGCCAGGTAATGCCAATCCAACGCCTTACGTTCGAGTGCGGCCGCTTCTTCCAAATTTCCCTGGCGCTCGAGTAATTTTGCTTTGAACCAGTACGCTTCTGCACAACCAGCATTGCGTTCGAGCGCTAATTCGAGATCCGCTGCTGCTTTGTCATAAGAATCCAGGTAAATGAAAGCCGCGGCTCTGGTACACAATATTTCTGGATACTCGTACAGCGTCACTGCCTTTTCTGCGAGGGCCAGAGCATTATCCAGTTCGTTACGCAGCATAGCTATCCTTGCTCGATTCGAAATAACGTAAGCCTTTGCAATAATATTGCCAGGGTTCAGCTGTGCCGTGCGAGAAGAGAGCAGCTTCTCCGCGGTATCCAGATCAGCCGAGGCTCGCTCGAGGTCTTTGGCGATCGAAAGCATGTAAGCGCGGGTGACGTAATAACTGCCATGCGCCGGAGACAGGACTATTGCTTGAGACGTGGTGTCAATCGCGGCTTTTACGTCGCCGTTTAAACACTCTGCGCTTGCCTTTATCGCTTTGATGCTTGCAGTATCTGCAGGCGAAGCCTTGTTTGGTAAAAGTTTTTGCGCCTTCGCGCAGTACTTGAGTGCACGTACCGGGTCGTGCAATTTCAAGCATGCTCCTGCTGCACTCAGTGGCGCGCGCCAATCATCGGGATGTTTGACCGCAGCTCGATCAAACGCTTTGAGTGCTTCAGCGTACTTGCCCGCATTGTAAAAATTCGAGCCCTCAACTAGATGCCCGTATTTGTTATTCCAGTAGAGTCGGTGCCCAACAAAAACAGCGGTCGTTATTGCCAGCCCCTCTAAAAATAACGTCACGTCGCCGTTCAAGATAAATCACTCACGATTCAGGCTGCGAGTCCTGAACGATCATACCCAAATTACTCGTAGCGTTGTTAGCTCGGAGTCCGGGAATATATTCACAATGTCCGACTCAAATGAAACCACCGCTGAAATCAGGGACAGCTCGGCACACAACTTGCCCGTGGAGGTTTTCGAACCCGGCCAGATGCTGGGCGGCAAATACAAGCTTGTTTCTCTGATCGGTGCCGGCGGCATGGGTGCGGTCTACAAAGTCGAACAAGTTTTCCTCCGGCGCGAATTTGCTTTGAAAACGCTGAACACAAATCAAACTTCCGATATAGCGATGAGGCGTTTTCAGATGGAGGCTCGTGCGACCTCGCTCTTGCGCCATGCAAATCTGGTCCAAGTACATGATTTTGGGCTGCTCGATGATGGCCGCCCATATCTCGTGATGGATTATGTTGACGGTATCACCCTGGCTCAATATCTCAAAGAAAAAGCCCCGCTCGCTATCGACGAGGCGGTAAAAATCGTCATGCAGGCTTGCGAAGGGCTCGCCTATGCTCACGAGCAAAAGATCGTCCACCGAGACATCAAGCCAAGCAATATCATGCTCCTCAATAAGACTGATATCAGCACCAGTGGCAGTATCAAAGTACTCGACTTCGGTATTGCCAAACTTACCAGCCACGAAGAGGGCGAGATTCAGGCTCTGACAAGGACCGGCGAGATCTTTGGTAGTCCACTTTATATGAGCCCGGAACAATGCTCGGGGGCAGCCGTTGATCAACGCTCAGATATTTATTCTCTCGGCTGTGTGCTCTTTGAAGCCCTCACTGGAGTGCCACCGCATATGGGGCACAATTCGCTCACTACCATGTTGCGACATCAATCGGAGCGCGCTCCTACTCTCAAAGAGGCTTCGCTGGGACGTGAATTTCCCTCTGGTCTCGAGCAGATCTTGGCTCGCATGCTCACTAAAGCACCCGATGACAGATACGCCGATTTAAGCAGCGTCTCCCGAGATCTAAGCTCAGTCGTTCACAACACGGGAATTATTCAACAGTCCCCGAAAAAGCCTGCAAAGACGCCACCAAGGGTGGTTTCTATTGCAGCCGGAAAGTTTTACTCACTTTTGGCAGGAGTCATCCTTGTTTCAGCCTCTATTGCCGGTATCGCCGGCTATCATTTCAACCAGAATGAAACTCGGCCTCAATTTTTCGTAACCCCAATTCTGCCCGCCCAAAAAGTAAATGATAAAACTCTGATTACAAGTGATGGAGAAGATGACTATCAAAAATTCGCCCAAGGTGAAGGAATGTCCGTAAAGATGAGCGGCCAAGAATTCATGAAAGTGACTCGAATCAGTTCTAAACTAGTTTCCCAGAACGGAGTTCAGTCTCGACAGATTTCCTTCCCTTCGCATGCAATTGGTCGATTGTGGATACACCAGAGTCCTTACCAGACCGATTTCTGCAGTGCTGCCAACGTAATTACTTTGCCTGTGGGCGAGCCGCTTACGCTTGTGGTCAGTTCGCGAGATACTTGTGATGCGCTTAAATTTCCGGACCTTTTTAAGAAAATAGATCCAAATATATTTTATGGACTAGACATCACAAACGAATCCAGTGATTTAGAAGACTCCAAAAGCTCTTCGCCCGCCGCCATGGCACGGAACATCGCAGCCGTACTGCGGACTGCTACGACTTGGACGAATCTCAACTATCTCGATCTCCATTACGTCAATGTCGGTGGAACGGTATTCGAATCTTTAAACCATATGAGACATTTGCGCGTTCTTGAGTTGCTCACGCCGTATGGAGATTGCAGCGGATTGTCAAACGTCTCCACTCTTGATCACCTGGAGTTTCTTGCTCTCAGAGAGATTAAAGTGCACGGCATGCTTCGGCAACTTACTCGCTCCCCTGATTTGCAATCACTAATGCTTGAAGGAACTGATGCCCGTCCCGAAGAATTGCAGGCTTTAAACAAGTGTTCGAAATTGATTAACCTGGACTTCAACGATGGAAAAATCGTCAAAACTGAAAACCTTTTAGCGATCATGCAGCTCAAAAAGTTGCGCACGCTCGCGTTTCGTAATTGTGCTGTCAGTCCACAGCAGGTGACCTTACTATCCAAATGCGGCTGGTTGAAGCAAATTACGTTGAGCAGAGGATTTTATAGCGCCGTCAGGCAGACCGAATTGAAAAGTCTAGATTCTAGGATTGGTTTTTTCAGCGAAAAGCTGAAATCGTGAGCGAGCTGTTCTCCGCATTAGTCCGAATCGTCGTCGACGCAGAGAGCGCCCTCTCAGTCCGAATCGTCAGGGGCGGGATCACCAAAGCCTTGCATTGATTGAAACTGCATCGGGTTCATGCCTAAAGGTGGCGCTCCGGTTGCCGGAGCTGAAGGCGGATCGCCGGCGTCTTGATAGCCTGCGTAGTTGTCACCCCCACCATCACTACTGCCAGAGCCTTGACCTGTCATCGCGCCAAGCAACGTACCCATTATGCCTAGAGCCGCCCCCTGAGAATTGTCGAGCGTATTTCCAATGGTATTGAGCACGTTTTGGGCATTCTCTGATGGGGTTGGTGTCCCTTCAGCTGGAGTCGTTGTATCTCCAAGTGATGTGTTGCCCAGTGCGTTCGCGAGCAGATTCAAAGGACCTTCTGGCGGGATTTGCAGGTTTTGATCAATGTTTTGATAACCTGCAGATCCATTTTCAAAACCGTTCTGGGGTAGTTGGTTCTGCGAATATCCAAAATCATTGACGTTCGCAGAATTCTGAACAGATATTTGGCCGGTTCCGAGATTTTCTGTCACCAGTCCATGTTGTTGTTGGTCCACGCCTATAATCTCCAGGTTGGGCAACACACCATCGGCTTGAAGTTGCTGATTAAGACTGGCCATGTCCTGTTTGAACAGCAAGGTGCCAGCGCCATGGTCATGATTTTGCAGCTGAACTATTTGTTCATAGGCCTGATCGAAATTGTGATAGTGCCCATCCGCGCTGGTTGGGGCGTACTCCATGCTGTTTGCAATTTCGGCGGTTCGAGAAGACATTTTCAGGACCTCGCGTGATTAGTCGAGGAGGACGACCCGGTAGTAAGTGGAGCCGCGTTATTGGAAGAAAACATATAACGCGGATTGGTTGGAAGAGTCTTTGGAAGAGGATTGGCGGAAGAGAATGCTTGGACGATACAATTTCTTTGTCACAAAGTTGTCACTGGAATAAATTCCAGGAGTTCACTTATCCGGTGGGAAACCTGGCAGCAGAGCAATCGGAATTAGCCTACTGTCGAAGCTGACGATCGCGAAGTCAATCCCGCGGCATTGCCAATCACTTTGGACGAGTTGCTCCAGGCTGGGGGAACCTTGCAGACCTGATTTGCGACGTTAGGCGCCTCTAAGACGAAGTGGGTGTCAATTTATGGAAAGACTATTCTGCAGCCGATGTCAGTTCGCTGTTCTGCGCAGCAGAGGACTTTGTAGCGCCTGCGGTCTCGCGCTAGCTGAGCAGCCGCCAGTTAAAATGCGCTGTACCGATGCCACTGACCCCGTTAAAAGCCTCGTTGGCGATTATTTTGAAGATGCCGTCACTGTGACTAAACCCAAATATTTGAGAATCCGCGCCGAATTGTTGGAGGATT
>CAJCHQ010000490.1 GCA_903970295.1 Bryobacterales bacterium | reverse complement strand
TCGGCGATGGTGCCGGGCAGAGCGCCGTGCTGGATTTGCCCCCATTGCTCGATGCATCGTGCCTCAAGCCAGGCATTAAGCGCAGCCAGGTCAGGGAAGCTGGGCAGCGGCTGCCATAAGCGCCGCCGTGCATCCTGCACGTTCTTCTCCACTTGTCCCTTCTCCCAGCCCGACGCCGGGTTACAGAAGTCCGCCTCGAATAGGTAGTGGCTGGCCATGGCGGCGAAGCGGGCGTTGACCTGCCGGGCTTTGCCAGAACCGATCTTGTCAACAGCAGTCTTCATATTATCGAAAATGCCTCTTTGCGGCACGCCCCCCAGCACCCGGAACGCCTGGGCCAGTGCGTCAAAAAGCATCTCGTGGGTTTGCAGCAAATAGGCACGAACGACGAACGCCCGGCTATGCGACAGCTTGGTATGCGCCACCTGCAGCTTGGTCCGCTCACCTGCGACAAGCGCCCAGTCCTCGCTCCAGTCAAACTGGAACGCCTCGCCCGCCGCGAAGACCAGCGGCACGAAGGTGCCCCGGCCGCTGGTCTGCTGCTCACGCTGCCGTTCGGCCTTCCAACAGCGGACAAACGCCGCCACTCGCCCGTAGGAGCCGTCAAAACCCAGCACGGTGAGGTCAGCATGCATCTGCTTCGTCGTGCGCTTCTGCTTGCGAGATTTGCCGGCCTCCTGACGCAGCCAGCCCGTCAGCTTCTCAGCAAACGGGTCCAACTTGCTCGGCCGGTCAGGAAGTTTGAACCGCGGCTCCACCGCGTCCGTCCGTAGGTATTTGCGGATCGTGTTCCGCGATAATCCAGTCCGCCGCTCAATCTCTCGGATCGGGATCTGCTGCCTAAAATGCCAGCGACGAATTACGCTCAATAACGCCATGTCGATCACTCCTGGGTCCCCCGACCAAAGCCAGGGGGAGGTCAAAACATGGGTCACTTCTCAGTGAAAATATCCGGTCTAGAGGGTCACTTCTCAGTGGAACTCAACACTTTCAATTTATGATGCCGGCGAAATACATGCTGCTGGGCGTCCAAGAGGGAATTCTTCAGGCAGAGATCGACTTGTAGGCAACAGAGGCTCTTCACGTCCCAGAGGATGACAGAACAATGGCCATAACCGCTGAATTTCTGGAAATCGTTGCCCTTGCTGCCACCAAGTCACCGGGCATCGCGATGCTGCCTTGGCCAACCAAGGGAAATCCAGGTGGATTTATGTCGTTCAAAAGTTATGACGAATGGCAGGCATTTATATTAAATCTGAATCTAAGGCCCGGCCTTCCAGAGATTGTTGTCCATAAATTCGAACGTGGCATCAAGCTGCACTTGCTTGCGTGGACTGATATGGATCTGATCAAGGCAGGCGAACTGGTCGCTATGACAGCGCTCGAGCTGGTGGTGAAAGATCAATATCTGCACAAGGCGGTTGTGCCGCGGAGAGAGGCCGTAATTCGAAAGGCAAAAAAAGAGAGGCGTGAACCATATAAATACGAGATGGAACGCGCGGACCAAGTGCCGCTTTTCGATCTGCTGAAATTCATGGTCGACCATGACCATCTGACCGACCACAAACTTCCGATCTATCGCCGTGCCGGCGCAGGATCGGTGGTCGCCGGTCTCACGGGGGATGTGAAGCCTGGCTTGTCTGGAATACGGAATAGGCTGGCGCATGGTCATCCATTCGATACGCTGCCGTGGGCCGGGCTGCTGGAGGTGGTCCGAGACCTGATCGAATATGCGTACCGGGATTGGCCCGGTGAGGCGGCGGCGGCGGTCATGTCGGGGGATGTTGCTGACATCGACTTTCTGGATGAATTCCATAGGCAATATTCTGGGCCGGAATTTTGGTTCGAGATAGGCTAACTGTCGCCCATCACGGGGTTATTCACGGCCCAGGAAGGCCACGAATTGGTTCAAGATCGCCGAGCGCGCCCGCCGGGGCATCCGCAACAGTCTGCCGACCAGGATTGACAGCTTGTCTCCGTCGACCCCCCGGAGGAATCCGCCGGCAAGCCGAGAAGCCATGCCGACGACGGTCGTCACCTGCAAGCCACGATGACCGTTTCGTGCAGCCTCAAGGCGAACTCGGTCCGCCGCCAGACGGCCGTAAATGACAACTGTCTGTCGCTGTATCATAGACTCTGCCAAACCTCGGTACGACATGGGGTTAATTTGGTAGTGACGCTGTTGTTTCAATGGGCGGTTATGCCGGCAGCTCGGACGCACCAAAAGCGTGGGTCACATCAGTCGCCGCGACTGACGCAGGTTTGGCCGCTCTGATAGCCAAATTAATGAGCATCAGCACGATCCAGAGTATCGAAGATAAAGTGGCGGCTCGGTCTGATACGTTCGCCCGGTCCACCATCGAAAGACATTTTGATCTCGAAGAACTACACCGCCGCATCGCAGTGATATCAAGTTCGGGATTGGCGGATAATCAAATTCATGCACTCAATGTTCTCAAAACGTGCCTTGGGCATTGGCTCAGAACGAATGAGCCTGATTAGCCTACCCTATACCGATCTTGCGGTCGACATGACCTACTAGAATGTGTTTTTTGGGATCACTCAAAATTATGAAATGTAGGCGCCCCTCTGCAGGTCCAAAATCGGCGTGCAAGCTGAATGTTCTGGTTGTTCCATTTTCATCGGTGAAATTGACAAGTCCGTCATTTATACGTCCTTCGCTTTCAGGGCGACAATAGAAAGGAAATGACGGAGTTTTTGTTCCTTTTTCGATCCATTCTGCTGTTGCTGCTTGCAATTCTTTCAGCCGACTTAGGGCGCTCGAAAAAACGCGATCTCCTGAGAGGAGCCTTTCAATTTGACCTCTTACGCGAGGAATAAAAAGCAAGTCCGGAAAAAGGTCCGCCCGCCTGGACCATAAATCCTTTCCATCTCGGATTTCCGGTGTGACTGCTTTCAGAATATCGCTTGCGTGAACATTCACATGGCTTGGTGTACAAACGTTTTTGGCTTGAACGTTGTCGGAAAGGATGGAATCAGATTTGTCATCAAGCCTAATGCGCTCTAGCCCAACGAACGGGTGATTCCATAGTTCGTGCGTTGCAAAACTTAATGTTACGCCGTTATAATGACTTGCAAGACCTAACGCCGTCGGCGACTTTCCTTCAAATATTGGGTCTGTCGGACGCAGTTGAAATTCAACAGCAGCTGGATCTAATCCGTTTAGCGTATCGATTGCATAATTGAGGGGAGCACGGTCTTTCAACAACTTCAAGAATTGGCCTTCTTCGACGCAGTCGTTCGAATTTCTCAATGAAGCAATGGTATTGCCCGCTCCAATTTGTACTGCGTTTAGAGGAGTGTCGGTGTTCAGAATTAAGTCTCTAGTGATTTTGCGCAATTCTCGAAGTGAATTGACTAAACCGCGCAGATGCTTCGATGCCGCGCTAGCAGTGACGGCGCCCAGCGGCGTCGATAATTCATTTAGAAAGAGCTCGATCGGCATGGTAAAATTAGCCTAGCAACTTATCTAAAGATTTTTCCCACTCGTCAAAAAAACCGGACGGCCAATAGGAAAGACGCCCCTCGCGAGATAGGGTCGGCGTTTGAAAGTCGCTCTGCGCTCCGGGATTGCGTCTAAAGAAATGCAACGCAGTGATCGCAGGATCGAGGAGTCCTTCTTTGACAGTTAACCGGATGCCATTCAGAACATGCTCACTATGAGTTTCGACAATCACTTGAGTTCCAGCAGCAGCTGTCAACCCGAGTAGACGCCCGATGGCTACTTGGCCTTGAGGATGAAGTTGGGCTTCAGGATTCTCAATAATTAAAATTGCCCCCGGAAAAGATCCGAGGCAAGCTGTTACTACAGGCAAAGCATGGGTGAGTCCGAACCCAACGTTTGTCGGACGAATTGGATTACCATACGCTTGCCCACTGCCTTTATATGAAAACACCAAGCGAACAAAATCAGTCATAGGCACCGGGGCTGCCTCAACGCGAACTCCTGGACTGAATTCCTGTAACCAAGCGTTGACTTGAGCGAGCAAACTTTTTGCGGTTTCCTCGCTTGGGTGCATCAAGCCTTCGGATACATCGTCAGATCCATATTCAAGGAGATAGTGCGCAGTGAATTCCCCGTGCGATCCGAGAAAACGATTGTGCTGTATCGCGTGATGCGATTTTGGGAATGTCACTGATGGAGTAATTCGATCTGCGCGAAGAAACTGGAAGCCTGGGCTAAAAAGAGACATTGGGGGAGACATCAATTGATCCGGACAAGAAAAACTCTTTAACACATCGGTGTCCTGATCGGCATACGCGTTCCAGCAAAGAAGTTCTCCTTGTCTGTAGGCAGGGAATGCGACACCGAGTGAGATTTGCGCTTCACCTTCAAAATTGTGATTTAATACATCCAGAGCAGTACCAAGTTCTACCATCTCACCGTTCAGTATGAGGTCGCCATGCGCAAGAAAGCCCGCATCGTACGATTGCCGGAGTAACGCCAAAGCCTGTAGGACGCTGCTCTTTCCGCTGCCATTTAGCCCAGTCAGCAGTGTTAACTGCGAAAAAGGCACGGAGAGATCATGGAAAGCTTTAAAATTCCGTAAATTTAAAACGTTAAGCATTTCCGTATGTCCGTTCAAATAGATGTTCAATCGACTGGAATCGTCTCGCGACTTTTGTTACATCTCCAGTTCCCTGCGATATAGAAGCTTCAAATTCACGATCGTTACACAGTCGGATAAAATTAGACCGCACTTCTTCTTTCTTAGAAACCAAAACCCCTATTGTCCCACTAGGGAGATTTGCGAGAGTTACAGATATCGCTTCAAATATGGCTTTATTGATTGGAAATCTTCCAACATTTTGTGAATATCGTTTCCTAAATGAATCATTTGCAAATATTGCGTATGCGGATTGCATTGCGCTGTCAAAGGCTCCCTTTGCCCTTTCGATATCAGAATTGGAAAGGCCATTGAGCGTTTTCATGGCTTTGATTAAAAAACCATCCATGTCTGGCTGTTTATATTGTTGGACCCCTAGAAGATAGAATGCCAGAAAACGTAATATTAGTTCGCGATCATCCATCCTGACATCCCGAACGCTATAGTCCGTCGCTTGGCGAAAAGCGTCATTCGTAGCCCAGTCTGCAAGAATTGTACGAGCCGGGCCAGGCGTAATGGCGTGACGCAGCTCCTGGGCAGAAAGAGCCATACCACCTGTATTGATGCGAGCGAAAATGTTGAATTTAACCTCAACCGGTGTACCTTTGCGAATCAAATGAATCACCAGCTCCGTTTCTCGAAGCCGAAGCTTCATTCTTGGGCTTAGCTCTTCGAAAGTTTTTCCCTCATAACTGGTGAGATACTCAAGCCCCGAAAGGACAAGAGGCTCGCTCTCAATCACCGTAGAATCTATGAAGCGCACTATTGTGGAAAGACGCTGTATTCCGTCCACAATTTCCCAACGTTCATATTCGTCTTCTGCCGCGTAAAGTACTGGCAGCGGAATACGCAAAAGCATCGATTCAATTAGCCGGCTTTGCCTACGAGTATCCCATACTCCCCATCGCCGTTGAAAATCAGGCTGAAAATCAATCATTTTAGATCGAGACCGAGACAACAATAGGTCGACACTGGTATTTCGCGTGATTACGTCAATGTCTTCAGGGTCAAATGGCTCCGCGATTTTTTCTCTGAGATCAGTATCTGCGGTTTCTTTTTCGACACCAGTCCCCAGCCCCTGAAGATCCAACACTTCGGGGGCTAGGGAGCCATCCGCACCTTCTATTCGTTCTTGCATCGGGTGATTTTGACTCCATGGCTTTGATTTTACGCCGCAGCTCGTCCTAGAATCGATTGGCAAACTCGCTGGTAGGCTAGCTCGCCTCGCTTATAACATGTTCAGACGGCCTGAACATACGCCCCGGTGAGCGGGTTTAAGTCCTTCGCATCAAATTTGTTTGTCGTAAGGTTGCATACTCCGCCACGAAAAAGCGACCCATCACGGCTGCCCCCTTACTGCACCCAACGTGCGCTGCGTGTCTTTGATGACGCCGTCGAGCTGCAACATGGCCGCTTCCAGATCCGCATAGTCAAACACCGGC
>CAJCHQ010000489.1 GCA_903970295.1 Bryobacterales bacterium | reverse complement strand
TTAAATGACACCAGCGCAAATTAACTGTCACTAGCGCAAATTAATTGACACCAGGGCTGGTGACGAAGACAGAGTAAAGAAAACGAAGGATTATCTTACTGGCAACCCAGCCACTTTTAACTGTTCGCTTAATTCCTGCTCTCGGATCGGGTCCATTTGCCCGGCAAATAACTGTTTAGCCTCAGCCTGCTTGATGTTCAGGAAGTCTGATAGTGAGCGAACATCGTAGCCGTGCCTGGTTATAGACGCAACCCAGGCAGAGTGGTCATTGGTGAGAATTGATTCGACCAGTGCCGCGCTAATCGGTCGCTCTGCTGTTGCATGACCTGCCTCCAGAACTTTTGCCAAGTGTTCGTGAATTTGTAGCGCCGTCGTGGAGCGTTCCGCAATGAGGTCGATGGCTTCTGTCTGCAAAATATCTTGTGGACATGTTTTCTCATCGCTGCATTGATCGAGCAGCCATTCGATGAACTCTCTGCGGTTGTCAGCAACACCATCAAAGGGAAATATATTTGTGCGGTGGCCTATCTCTGCCATGGTTGGGCGCTCAAGATCATTTTTGAGTTTGGGATGACCGATCATGACGACAGTGAGAACGCTGCCGCTTTGCCTGACAACTTCGATAAGACGCTTGAGGCCTTTTAAGGTCTTGTTGTGAAGGTCGTGAGCCTCGTCTATGAAGAGAGCGACCGGTTTTTTGCTTTGCTTTATCAGCTCTTGCAAGCCCCGCTCTCTCCGTTCGCCTTGGCTCGGAATCAGCACATCTTTCTTGGCGGAGAGGTCGAAGAACAGAGCATTTATGAGACTCGCCAGGGTTACTCTCTCCTTTTCGACAAAGAGAGATCTGCTCAGAATAATTCTTCCTTCTCGCGCTAACGTGTCCTGTAAGCGCCAGAGGGAGACCGTTTTGCCACTCCCACTCAAGCCTGATACGGCAACAAGACCGCCAGCATAAATCGCAGTTTTCAGGTCTCGAAGAAGAGCCGTGACGCTTTCTGTTTCAAAAAAGCCTGCTTGTGAAAAGTCTTTTGTAATCCCGTAGTAATCCATGGCGTCACTGCGCACCGCTATCTCCTTTTTTGACGTTTATGAGCAAAGTGGGTCTTCACTGATGACATTACTTCCTGCTTGTTGAGGGTTCTTTCCAAAACCTCAGCAATGTAAGCGTAGTCATCTGCGGGCAAGCTCCCCAAAGGCTTACCAAAGTAATGAGCAATAGCCAACTTGGCCAGAATAGTGTTGGGGAAGTTGGCTGCTTCGCCCTGGTTGCCTGAGGGAAACGGCACGGTTTGTTTGGGCGACGGTAGCTGCTGGACAGTTTTCGCCAGTTCTGGTTCGCCGGTTACAGCTGCCCGCGGCAAACCAAGTTGGTTAGCCAATTCTTCTATTCGATCTGCCCTTTCCTCGGATTTTGTTTTCTTGAATTTGCGATATTTGTGTAGTGGTATTGGTCCACTGACTTGGCTGTAGGGTCCATATTTTTGGCCCTCATACTCCACAAATAGTTCGTTGTCGAAGAGCCCCCACCAGAGGATCACCGCTTGTCCGGCAAGGTCAGATGCCACTTCGTATTCGCTTCCATCAACTTTGATTCGAGCATTACTGTCGATCTTTTTTCTTTCCGGTTCGCGGGCGAAACTACAGAACTTATCCCAGCTGCACATTTCCCGCAGTCCGTCTGCCGGCAAATTCGTCAGCCAGTCTTCGGCTCGCGAATGGTCTTCTATTCGGTGTCCGCGCTGGTTGTAAGTAATCAAATACTGCTGCAACCAGAGGTTGGCCTCGGCTTCATTTTCTGGCTTATGGAAGTGATACAGCGTTTCATGGGCTTCCTTTACTGTCCGAAAAGGCCTTTCTACTTTTCCTTTTGATCGGGCAGTTTTGCGGCGCGCATCTTTTCCATCTGGGATATGCGTTTGTATGCGAACGCCGAGACCTTCCATGACTCGCTTGAAAACATTGCTTTTGGCTACGGGTCCATTGTCCATATAAATCATTTCTGGAATTCCGTGAAGGACAAGACCATCAAGACTTTTCGATGCCATGGCGTTATACAAAAATCTGAGAGCTGATTCGGCGTCCTCGCCATACACGCATCTGTACTCGGTATAGGCTGCACCACTGCGGTCATCGACAATGCTGAAAAGCATAAGCGTAGGAGTGCGTCCGTCTTCTATCCAGAGCGGTTTCTCCACGTGCTTCAAGTCTGATGGACTCATATCGAACTGCCAGCAGGCGTTCGAAAATTCTGCTTGAAAGCGAACAGATGGTGGTTGGCAGGTCAGAGTGGATTCGTCATAGCCAAATATTTTCAAGTACCTGTTAACAAGACTTCGATTAAGCAGTCCGGAGTCTACTTTTATGAGCCCCTGCGGTGTCTCGATTCCATACTTTTCGAGAATTTCGAGAGCACGAACAGTTGATATATGCCGCCCGTTTTTATTTCTTGTTCTAACTTTTAGAGCGGCAATTATTTCGCAATAGCGGTTCAACTCAACTCGCGACAGCTTTCTTGGTTTGCCCTGATCTGCCCGACGTACACCCTTCGGCTTGTAACCTTGTCTCAGTGCCCTGTAAACAGTCTCAGCCGAAACACCGTAAAGAGAAGCAGTCTGTTCTATCAACTCTTTTCGTTCGGTGTTCCTTGGACTGAGTTGAGCCAGCCTGACTTTCAATGAAGCCAGTGTCTCAAACGGCAACGATTTTTTCGTCATTTCTCGTTCGATTCTAAGTAGCTATACAAGGTCGGTTTTGAGATCTTGAAAAGGTCGCACATCTCTTCAATAGTGTGCTCTCGCGCCTTATAAAGCTTTCGCAGCAATAGCTGTTGTTTGGTATCAAGTATCTTCGGTCGGCCGCCCTTTCGACCTCTGGCGCGAGCAGCTTGCAACCCAGCATAAGTGCGCTCGCGAATGAGGGTTCGCTCAAATTCGGATAGAGCACCAAATATGTGAAAAATCAGGCGGCCACCACTGGATGTGGTATCAATTTTTTCTTGAAGGCTGGTAAAGCCGACGCCTCTACGTTCGAGGGAATTCACTAACTCGATCAAGTCTCGAAGAGAGCGGCCTAATCTGTCCAGGCGCCACACAGTGAGTACATCGCCTTCCCTCGCCACTTCGATTGCCATCTGTAGACCTGGGCGAGAGGCTGTGGCACCACTCACGCGGTCCTCGTAAATCTTCTTGCATCCGGCGGCAGCGAGAGCATCATTTTGCAAATCCAAATTCTGGTCGTCGCTCGAAACGCGCGCGTAACCGATTTGCATTTGAATCTTTCTAGTAAGGAAACTCGTGAAGGAAAAGTATATCCTAAATCTGAAACTTTGAACGACTTTCTTTACTTGAAAACCGCCCACCTATCAGCAATCAGCTCTGAGATCTAGAAAAGGCAAAGAAACGTTCGTTTTCTTTACTCTGTCTTCGTCACCAGCCCTGGTGTCAATTAATTTGCGCTAGTGACAGTTAATTTGCGCTGGTG
>CAJCHQ010000488.1 GCA_903970295.1 Bryobacterales bacterium | reverse complement strand
CGCCGTAAGCGCCATATGGGTTATACATTTGATGTGCGGCCACCCATCGTTCGTGTCTCCAGTAATGATCATGGGCGGAGGCGGGCATCAGTGCCGAGAACGTCATAAAGGCTGCAGCGAGTGCTGGCAAGATCATAAGTTTCTTCATTGTTCTATCCTCCATTTTCATTCGTTTCAGTACTCATGGTATTGGTTTTTTTGAATCATTTGTTGGTTGTTGTCCAACTGCATTTATCGACGAGGCACCACTGCAAATGATTCCGGCAAAGAAGCTAATCGTTAGGAAGGTTTTTTTCGGAAATGCCTAAACGACGCAGCTGGTGTGGGTTTTATGCAACTTAAATTTGTGTGTTAGAAAATTGATCTGTCTTTTGATTTGTGGAGATTTTGAGGATTACTTTCAGATAATCTGATAGTGGTGGCTTATATGGTGCCACCAATAGTGATTCTGATTCACGAAATCTCCACAATCAGTCAATAAAAAATGCTGACCTGATGCCAGCATCGATGAGTAAAGAGTAAGAAAACGAAATGGCTGAAGTCACTGCTATTCTGAAAAGCGTGAGGGGCATGGCACGGCCATGCCCTCTTTGCTCCCTTAGAGGACATGGCGATGCCATGCACCCCGCGCTTTCGAAACCTAAATTAGAAACCGCGTATCAAACGACCCATGACGCCTGTGTTCATCATGCTGCCCATGCCGCCGCCGTAGCCCATCATGTTACGGTTGTAACCGGAATAAGGATTGTAGCCACCGTAGCCGGTGTTGTAAGCGCCATAGCCATTGTTATAACGACCATAGCCGCTCATTGCCATCGGGTTGTAAGCAGACATTCCCATCGTGTTGTAGCCGTTCATCCCATTCATCATCGCCCATCTATGATGATGACAGTGTGCTTCTGCGGCTTGACCGGAATATTGAAAAAGTGCGACTACAGCCGCGATTGAGACTATTTGCCACTTCATGAGCGTTCTCCTACAAAAGACAATCTAGAAAACCTAACTAACTTGGGGGACGTCTATCATTAACTTATGATTCCGTGGATGTTTTGTGAACACTTGCAGTTTTTTTATCCATCGCCCAGACTGAGGCTGATCTTCCCAGTCTTTGCAGGTTCAAAGTTTTTCAAAAAAAAAGTCAGATCTCTTCCGGATGGTGCCAATTTGCGTTGGTCAGAGACGTGAGAACATGATCTCGCCAGCTGCCATTGATCAGTAAATAGTCCTTGGCATAGCCCTCCACTCTGAAGCCCAGCCGTTTGAGGAGGTTACCGCTGCGCTCGTTTGTCGGCATGTAATTAGCCATGATTCTATGCAAATTGCGGTCGTTGAAAACGTAATCGAGCGCAGCTGAAATGGCTTCAAACATCAAACCTTGTCTTTGCTTGTCGTGGTCGATACCATAGCCGAGATAAGCAGCTTGAAAGCCTTTGCGAAAAATCTGACTGTGCGTTAAGTTATTTTGCATGTAACGCAGTCCCTCAGCCGCCTCGCTCGGTTCAGGCAGCCGCAAAATCAACCTTTTGGTTTTGAGGATAGGAAAGTTGTCGGACATAGATCTCAATCAAAACGAGTGATCCGCATGCACCGTATGTGCCACTATATACAGTGGCAATAGCAGATAGATACTGTGATCACCCGTTCTCGTCTTACGGCAAGGTCAGTTATTTTTGGGTTTTGTTGGCGTCTGAGCTGGCTGCTCCACCGGATTGCTTCTCGGTTTTGTCGGCTTCGGTTTTTTCCTTTTCAGCTTTTTTGTCTTTTGCAGCTTTCATGCCTTTCTTATCAGTGCCGCAGCTGCCTTCGCCACAACTGCTGTCTTTGCCGCTCTTAGCCGCAAGCAGTTGATGTTCGGTTGCTTCCATCGTGTCTGTGTGATTGTCCGCAGCATTCGCGCTGGCGATGCCGGAAGCACCCATACTAATCATAGCCAGTAAAGCAGCCATTTCTACGCGGGGAAGTTTGTGCATTTGTTTGCTCCTTGTGGTTGTACCATAATTAAAGTGCTCGCCTGGCGGTGGCTGTGACCGTTACGACGACAGTATCTGCGAGTTTCTGGAAAACGATTTCCGGGCGTTCGATAGCGAAATCTTTGAAGGGCACTTTGAAAGTTGTTTTGACTTCGAGAACTTGGCAGCTCTTGCCATTGGTCAATTCGCCTTTGCATTTATCGAAGTAAGTCACTTTGACCGGAATGTCGCGCACAACTGTTTTGCCGTGCAGACTCAAATTACCTTTGGCATTGATCGTCGCCGTCTCGGTTTCTTTCAGATGGTCGGCTGAACTGGTATAAGTAGTCAAGTCGAAAACCGCTTTTGGATATTTACTGGTTTGCAAAAATTTGTCGCGCATATGTTCATTGCGTAAGGCAATGCCTGTATCGATCTTGGCTAAATCGACCTCGAAGTGCACTTTGGCTGGCTTTTTCAGATCGAACGAATCATCTAATGTGACGCTGCCTTTGACCGCATCCGTCTTTCCTTCGATCAATTCGATCGGAGCATCGGAAGTAAAACTGACTAGATCCCTGTGTTTTGGATCGTCGACGACAAAGGTTGCATCTTTTGCCAGTGCGCCAGTGGATGCCAGGATTGACAGGAGGGAGGCAATGATCACGCCAGATCGAGAGTCAAAACTCGGACCAACAGAAGCGAATCTCGAGTGAGCAGGCATTTTCTCTCCTTTGCAACTTATAGAAGTCCACGCCCAAATCGGGCGGCCGAGTTCTACGGGATCATACCGCAGGAGAAAGTTTTCGTTTGATTATTGCCTTTGTCCTCAGGGCAAAACTTCGCCGTGAACTTTCGTTTTCACATTCGGCAGCAGTTGAGCGTCGGTGCTTGGCTCACCCGTGAAGTCTTGTTTGAATTCGGCAAGAAATATATCGCCTGGTTTGACCACGGCTTCGGGTCCGCGGATGATTGTATCGGAGATCAAGAAACCGCCTGGCAGCCCGGACACAACGCCCATGCTGAATCCCTTTAGCCGTCTGTGGCGGACGTTTTTCCCGACTGGCTGCATGTAAGCGAATGATGGGCTGATGGCGCCCATGACGCCGAACGCGACTGGCACTGCACCAAAGCTGAACACACCGCCGGCGGAGGCGCCAGCGCGAAGGGCCAGATGCAAGGCTTGATGTTTAAGCTGGATAGACAGCGGGCTGGCCAATTCACCGTTGTGATTGACGCCGAGAACGCGTCCTTCGTTGACATTATCGACTACTCGCGAAGCCGATGCCGGCGTCGCCACGAGAGGAATGTGTTGCTTATCGACCAGGATTTCGTCGAACTGGATGCCCAGGGCACCAGCAGCGCGCATCCAGCGCTTGGGACAGATCTCGGCTGCCAGCATGCGACGAGCGGGGCTGACCGAAACCACATGCCCGATCACAGTTGCTCCTTTACTGGCTACAAGCCGACCACCAATTTTGATATCGATATTGAGCTTGCCCTCGACGGCGTCTCCGACTTTGGCATTCTTACTCGTGTGAGTCGAAACTACGCAAATGGGAAACTTCGCCCCGGCCGAGATATGAGTTTTGCCATCAGCATCCGGGATTTCTTCCCATTTGTACTCGGCGGTCACCTTTTCTTGATCGTTATCTATGAGAGGAACTTCCTCATCACTGGTGGCTGATACAGAAGCCGCCAGGGGCGGCGACGAAGGTGTACTCATGGCTAGATTTGTGACAGTGGCCTCGGTCGCTCGGGCGACTCCAGCAAAATTAATCGATAAGAGCACCAGCGCTGCCACGGTGGCAGCAGGCTTTAGTAAATATTTCGGCATATTTGTCCACTCCGGCGGACGTAGTACTCGCAGAAAACGCGGTTATATATTCCATGCCCAGACGCCCGTGATTATCTTTAGTTTCCGCCTTTTTGTTACGTAGAATACTGAAGACGGGGTGCTAGCCTTTTAGCCATTACGTTTTAAACCAGTCTGTTTTTGACCATTCACAATCAAATGATGGTGAAATGACAACCGCCGACAGTAAATCAACCACCACATACACCTTTGCTGCCTGGATCTTTCTGCGCATTGTCGGTCTTGCCTATTTTTCTGCCTTCGCCTCGCTCGGCACCCAGGTGCAGGGATTGCTTGGCACAACCGGCATCTTGCCGGTGGCCCGGCTCGCAGACATCGTGGCAAGAATGGAAGGCATTTCCCGATTCTTGATCTTTCCGTCTGTTTATTGGCTGCACCCCGGCGATCAGATGCTGCAATTCATTTGTTGGGTCGGAGCACTTTGTGGCCTGTTTGCCGCCGCCGGAGTTTTAGCAGCTCCTGCCCTCTTTTTCTGTTGGGTTTTGTGGCTCTCACTGGTCGTGATCGGTCAGGACTTTCTCTCTTTTCAGTGGGATATACTTCTGCTCGAAACGGGCTTTCTCTCGATGTTTTTGGCGCCGTGGCGACTGCTCGAGCCGCCCTGGCGTAATAAAGAAAAAATGGTGCCGATGACGCCACCGCCAGTGGTTTTAATCTGGCTGGTGCGCTGGTTGCTCTTCCGGCTGATGTTCGAATCGGGAGTAGTCAAACTGAGCAGTGGTGACCCGACCTGGGCAAGTCTGACCGCCCTCAATTACCACTATCTAACGCAGCCGTTGCCGACACCTTTATCCTGGGTCCTGGCTAAATTGCCGGAGTTCTTGCAAAAGTTCTCGTGTGGGGGCGTATTTCTGATCGAATTAGTCTTGCCATTTTTTATTGTTATGGGACGGCGGATGCGCTTAGTGGCAGCTGCCGGGTTCTTTTTATTGCAAGTATTGATCGCGGCAGCTGGCAATTATGCCTATTTCAATCTGCTCACTGTGGCTCTGGCCTGTGTCTTGGTTGATGACCGTGCCTGGGAAAAAGTCCTGCGCGGGCCATTGAGGACGTGGTTCCGCAATCTTCCCACTGAGATAGCCTCCCCACGAATGGCCAAAGTTCGCGGCGCTATCTCTATATTGATTGCCTTCGTGATCGGTGTTTTGAGCTTGACTGGTTTGTGTCCGGCTGCCCTCATTCCATCATTTATTGAAGCGGCGGCAGAGCCACTCTCGAGATTCTATCTTTGCAATACCTATGGTCTGTTTGCCGTTATGACGACCACTCGCGATGAAATCATAATCGAAGGCAGCGCCGATGGAAAAAACTGGCTGCCCTACGAATTCAAGTTCAAGCCGGGGGATTTACAAGCTCCGCCGTGCATAATTGCGCCGATGCAGCCAAGACTCGATTGGCAGATGTGGTTTGCCGCGCTTGCTCCGCTCGATCGCAGTCCCTGGTTTGCACATTTTATGGTGCGTCTCTTCCAGGGTTCACCGGAGGTTTTGGCACTTTTGAAGTCCAATCCGTTTCCCAATCAACCGCCTAAGTTTTTGCGTGCCCAACTATATCGCTACGATTTTAGCGATAGTAATGAATTATTCGGCCAGGGACAATGGTGGCGCCGGCAGTATCTGGACCGGTTTGCTCCCGAGATAGGCATCGACAGCTTCAGTCAGGTGCCGAAAAAAGATCTTTGAGGCGAATACCGAAAGCCTGATCAACGCGCAATCTTGTTGCCGCTAATCAGGCTCAGGCGGGCGGTAATAGCCCATAATTTAAGTGCGATAATGCAGTAGGCAAACTACATAGGGTTGGCACTTCTCATTCGTGCTTCATTGATGATCTCAGGACTGTTGGCTGCGATCTGAGTTTGAAGTTCGGGTACTTTGTTCTGCGTCAAGTCAGTGACGTCTTTATTCAGATTGAAGGCGGCCACTAACGAGAGCAACAATGCTGTTGATAGGCTGATTGCCAACAATTTCATGAAGTCGAACCGGCGAATAACGTTGCCGTTTTCATCAATCTCGCCGCGTTCCGTTACTATGGTGACCATCGGATTCTCCTTGCCAGGTTATCTGCGCTTTATGTCTAACAACGGCTGCAAAGACGGCAAGTATTCCGAACTGGTTCCAAACTTGTTCCAACTTGTTTTCACATACAAACACCAACACGTGCCAGCCTTTTTGCTGGTGCCGCAGTCGAGGCAGAGTTGATTACTGCGCCGATGAGCTAATGATTTCGGGATGGTCTTTCAAGAATTGATGCGCAACTGCCCCTGGTGACAGCCCGCCGCCATCGACTGCGTAGTTGAGAGCCCGCATAGTCTTGTCGTCGATCTTCCCCGATAAGGTATTCAACGATTGCTCGAGTTCGGGATGCTTTTCCAGGGTATCGATTCTGGCGATTGGCGCCGCCTGGTATGGAGGAAAGAAATGCAAATCATCTTTTAGTAGACGCAGATTCAGGGCATCGATGCGGCCGTCGGTGGCATTACCCGCGGCCACGTCTAATTCGTTTTCAGAGAGTGCTTTGTAAGCGATGTTTGTGTCGATGTCGGCGATTTTGCCGAAGTTCAATCTGTAGGTTTTCCTCAATCCAGGAAAGCCGTCAGCCCTCTCGGCAAACTCTGCCGGCAGTCCGATCGTCAATGCCGAAGCCGCTGGTCCAAGATCAGAGATGGTTCGCCAGGGTTTGGGCTTTGCACAGATCAGTGCCCATGTGTTGTTGAAGCCAAAAGGTGCCAACCAGCGCACTTTGAATTGTTTTGCGTATTGTTCTTTGACGATCGAAAGAACCTTGACTGGATTTGTTTCCCCATCGATTTTCAGAACTGACGACATGCCGGTGCCCGTGTATTCGGGATAAGCGTCTATTTCTCCTCGAATCAGGGCGCCATGACAAACAAGTGTGCCGCCCAGATCAAACCGGCGCTCCACGATCAATTTGGTGCGGCTTTCGATAGTTTGTGCCATCAACTCCGCCAAGATCAGCTGCTCTGTGAAGTGTTTGCTGCCGATCCGAATGTGGTTTTCAGCACAGGCGAAGGTGAATTTACGCCACTGATCGGGG
>CAJCHQ010000487.1 GCA_903970295.1 Bryobacterales bacterium | reverse complement strand
TCGGTGTATGCGAACCACGATTGCGAAACTCCCGCAGAATTTCGATACCACTCAATCGAGGCAGTTCCCAATCGAGGATGACTAATTCGTAGTCAAACGAAACCAGGTGTTCTAGCGCTTCTTGCCCATCGGCAATGTGCTCGACCGCATGGCGTTGAAAAATCAGAAAAGTGCGAACTGTGTTGGCAAGATCATTGTCATCTTCAACAAGCAGAATCTTCGCCATAGGCTCCCCACATAGTCACGCTCGAGTTTTTGTCGAGCAAAAATGACATGAACCGCGTCCCAGTCGACCACCGGCTCAATTATATACCCAGCCGTTAAAAGCTCTCGCTATTTCCCTTCGTGCGGAAGGCGCACCCAGAACGTGCTACCCCTTCCTTCTTCGCTGTCCACACCGATTGTGCCACCGTGCCGCTCGACTATTGCTCGGCAGATCGCAAGCCCCAGACCCGTGCCGCCTCCCGGCTTGCCATCGGCAGATTCGACCTGCTGAAAACGCTCGAATATAGATTCCTTGAAGCGTGCAGGCACACCGCGCCCCTGGTCGCTTACTTTAATTTCCACACCTTCGGGATCTTCACTCGCAGTCACAGTCACGGTTGATCCTTTTGGCGAAAATTTAACGGCATTAGAGAAAAGGTTGACCAGAACCTGCACGAGCCGGTCGGAATCGGCAAAGAGAACCCCATCCTTGGCGGGCAAAACAATAGCGACCTGGCGCTCTTGCGCGAACTCCCTGACCGCATCGAGTGCCTGGGCGAGAATTGGTTTGAGGGTAATCTTGGCCGGCATCACTTGCAAATTACCGCTTTCCATTTTTTCCAGGTCGAGCAAATCATTGATCAGGGCTATCAGTCTCAAAACATTCTTTTCGGCTCGCTGAGCGCCTGCTTGCGCATCCGGTGAGAGTTCACCAAAAGCACCGACATCGAGTAGAGTCAAGTAACCGCGCACCGAGGTTAGTGGCGTCTTCAATTCGTGACTGACCATCGCCACAAAAGCCTGCCGCATGCGCCTGATTTCTTCGCGTTCGCTCACATCCAGGACGATAGCCAGACGACGGTCCGCGGGCTCTGCGGCAACTTCGGCCAGCGAGAATTCGACCGGAAATTCAGTGCCGTCTTTACGCACCGCAGCCATTTCAGTAATACGATTCAGTGACTTTTTGATTGTCTCTGACAAAATCGTCGCTCCTGTCGTTTTCTCCTCGCCTGAACGAGGCGTAAACAGCTTGCTCAGCGGCATGCCGAAAAGCTCGTTCGGAGCAAATCCAAACATTTCGACTGTGCGCGGATTGATGTATTCAATCTTGTCATTGCGATTGGTCATAACCAGCCCGATCGGTATGCTTTCGATAATGCGCCGCACCCGGATTTCACTGGCTTTCAACAGTTCTTCTTCGCGCCTCAAAACGTGAGCCATGTCGTGAAAAACGCCGTCGAGTTGACTGATTTCATCAGTTCCCGGCAGGGCATCATTTAGGGGCAGTCCTTTTCTCATTCTCGCCGTGTTATCGACGAGCACGTCGAGCCGACCGGTGATACTGCGCGTGAAAAAGACCGCCAAGGCGATGGCAAAAAGAAAGTTGATTGGTGCCGCCCAGAGCAAAAGCAATTTGATGGTTTGACGAGATTGCCTTTGACTAACCGGATTCTCTTCTTGCAAGCGGTAGAGCTCATTTTTCTGCAGGCGCATCAATTCCAATGTATCGGGCACCAGTGTCTGCTCAATCAAATGCAGCGATTGCTGTCTCTTCGCTACCATCTGCAGCGCCTTCAAAGGCGGCTCAGTGTCTAATACTTTGAGCACCTCGCGGATCATTGCTAACGCCTGGCCGATGTTAGTATCAACACGATTAAGCATTTCTCGTTGACGCGTATCGTCTTTGACAGCACCTTTCAGCCACTTGATCAAATCTTGCGCTTGATTGACATCGACGTTGAAGCGCTCTTCATGCGCTCTATCGCGCGTTTGAGCATAGCGTTCAATGGCATTTCCGGCGTCATAGAACGACTGCATCATCTGGCTGGTTTTGGCCAGAACTTCTTTGGCATGCTCTTCGCTTAGAGTCTCTCGTTCCGATTCTTGCAAAAGCTGCCAGAGGGAAGCTAGAAAGATGAACTCGAAAAGCAGCAAAATTCCGACCAAAAGCAAGCCTTGATGGCTGAGCTTAAGGGTAAATGGTAGAGCTTGATTAGGGGACATCTAATCTATAGCCGCCGCCACCGTCGACGACGCGCAAGAATTTGCCGTCGGCGTCAAATTTTTGCTTAAGCCCTTGCCAGGTCTTCTCGACAATAGCATCGGAAGCGGCAGAGTCTCCAGACCAGACTCGATTGAGCAACTCTGACGTGGAGAATGTTTCGTTTGGGCGACGCATAAAAGAGGACAAGAGGTGAAATTCATCCGCAGAAAGCTGATAAGATTTTCCGTTGAGCGTGGCGCGGTATTGCGATGACTCCAAGGTAAGATTGCCCAGGCTAATCGATTCAGATGCTTGCACCGATGCCGGTCTGCGCAACAGTCCTTTGATGCGCGCGCCCAGCTCTCTCAAATTGAATGGTTTGGTCAAATAATCGTCGGCTCCAGAGTCGAGCCCCGTCTCTTTCTCATTCACCGATATGCGACCGGTGAGCATGATTATCGGCGTGCTGCCGCCGGCGTTACGATATTCCCGGCACACATCCAAGCCGCTTAAACCAGGCAGCATCCAATCGAGCACAATCAAATCATATTGGCCAGTTTGCAATTCACGCCGAGCGTTCTCACCGTTGTTGATGATTTGCACGCTATGTTTTTCAAAAGTCAGGTAATCAAAAACTGTACTGGCCAGGTCCAGGTCATCTTCCACTAGCAAAATTTTTGCCATCATTACCCCAGCATGTCGATTGACAATATTAGCTCAACCTATTTTGTCACATAATGCGCAACGGCTGAAACGGCTCAGGGCAACTTTTTGAGCAATAAACAGGACTTGACCAGAGTTTCCGGCTCTCGCCCACAGACCATGCTGAGGCCCTGACCAGATTTAACGACCATGGTGGTGGATGTGCCGCCGTCAAAATTAATGGCTTGATCGCAGCCTAGCTTTTTCAAAAGAGCGGCAACTTCGGCAAGAGTCATACCGGAAGAAAACTCATCTTGCTTGGGACCCGATATTGAAAGGATCAAACAATGCTGGTCGGGAGTAATACCGCAGGCGGTGCGGCCAGCCGTCTTCAAACAACCGATCGAGTCAGTCACGCTTCCATCTGGCTCAGTGCGCAGAAAGGCCTCTTCTTTCGCCTTCAACTCAGGGAGAAGACGCGGGCCGGCTTGCAAAGAATGTTTCAGGGTCAAGCCGGCAGGGACTGGTTCACCGTGCAGTTGAATTGCCGCCGAGACAGTACCTTTTCGATCGACAAGAATACGCAATTCGGATCGATTGAAAATAGTCTCGAGATGCGGCTTCAACTTGGGATTGCCGGTCAGCAGCGGGTTTTCTCTGGGGTTGCAGATCTCGTGCCCGTCGATCGTCACGTAACTGGCGCTGAGACCGCCCCGCAAATTGAAATAGGCACCGTTGACTCCGGCTAAAGCATGGGCTTTGCCAACCTGAGTCGTGGTCGACTGATTGCCATCGCTCACAGACGGAATCAATTCGCATGCTTTATTTTGCAATGGCATGACCAGCAAGAAAACCTTACTGTGATGAGCCGCTTCGAATTGGCAATAACGAATTGTTTTTGCCGCATCCAGATAGCTCGTCACGGGCAATCCGCGCCAGGTTTCGTCGACTGGGTCAGAAGCATCAGCTGCATTAGGAGGGTGAGCTGGATCAAAAAAAGCGATCAAGGGCAGGCTCAACATCGCGAGAAAAACAGCCTGACGCCAGGACTTTTTCATACGGCCAAACGACACTAAGGCTTGCGCTTCATAGAGTCTTCTTTCGGTACAAATTCAAAAGCAATTTGTCTTGGCAATGACGGATCGAGTTCCTGCGCTTTTTTCACATCGGCGAGACCAAGCTCGTCTTTACCATCCAAATGATAGAAATACGCTCGTCCCAGATAATACATAACTTCGTTAGGTCGCAATTCGATCGCATGCAAATAATCCGCCAGAGCGTGATTTTTGTCGCCCATCATCTGGAAG
>CAJCHQ010000486.1 GCA_903970295.1 Bryobacterales bacterium | reverse complement strand
AAAGCGCTGGCGCGATTTGATTAGGTCCCAAATTACCGGATCCATTGCCGTTGTATGTTGGTGAGGCGGCGCTGGGAGACCAAATTCCCACAGCCTGTGTATCAATCCAGAGTTTCTGTCCGGGTGCAATCGTGACGCCGGACGCCGTCCACAAGGGATTGTTGGCATGAACGATGAAGACATTGACGGAGACAACTGTCTGACCGGCATTCTTTATTTGCGTGAAAATATTTGGATTATTCCATGTCCCATTCGCCACTGGATTAATCGGTTCATTTTCAGCTCTGCGATTGAAATCAGCGACCCGACCGCTGGACGTTGCGCCGTTGCCGCTTTGGTTTAAACCGGCGGGATGTTCGACCGGCCGGCTCGCCACGAAAGTGAGAACTACGGGCTGCCCCAGACCTGGTACGTCTTTCAAGATGGGTAGACCAGACAGTCTTATGCATGGAGCGACGCTGTATGTGCTCTGCACCGACATCTCGTATATGTTTTGTTTGAGGTCAATAGGTTTCGTCAACGCCGTGTTGGCGGCAGACTTAGAGACTGCCCCTGAGCCGATATCTGTGCTGACCACATACAAATCATCGCCGCAACCGACGTAACCGCCCTGGGGCGTCAGGCTGATGAATCTGGCCAGCCCGAGCGACTGGAAGTGCAGGGCTTCGACGCCCATATTATTCAAGGCTGCGGATAGATTCGCCTGCATCGCAGCTTTTGAGACTGCATCGTTAGTAGCCAAATATTGCGTCGCCGCAGCGAGCAGCAGGAAGCTCAGGTCAAGCAGCGGAATGAGAAGAATCAAAAAAAGTATGTAAGTGACCAGCGCGAATTGCGAAACCTCCGCAGCCCCAAGTGGCGAGCGGTTTCGGCGGCGTTTGGCACGTGAGCGAACAAATCGACTGACCAAGTCAATACCGCAAAAATTAGGGCGCTTTAATCTATCTTAAATAGCAGGTTGGGGCATGTCAATGGCTGAGAATGGGACCAGCCTATCTGCAAAATTCACTTTTTGCAGACCCGCCAATGTGCCGTTCAGAGCCGGTTCAGTCCGACTGGTTGACAAAGTCTGAGATTAGACTTATTCTAAATGCATGAACTCGCCAAGCTCAAACGATAAAACGTACACCTCGGAGCAGTTATTGCTATCCCGCGGTGTCAAGCCAACCCCCCAGAGGGTTGTAATCGCCAATTATCTACTGCACACTGACTCGCACCCAACTGCTGATGAAGTCATGGAAGCCGTCTCTGAGGCGCTCCCTGTGGCACTATCAAGAGCTACCGTCTACAACACGCTGAACACACTAAAGGATGCCGGTGTGATCAAGGAGGTCCTGACCGAACCGGGGCGTGTCCGCTACGACGCCAACGTCTCGCACCATCATCACTTCGTTGATGTGATATCCGGCAAGATCTTTGATGTCCCGGCCGACCAGGTCGAAGGAGTCGGAGAGTGCCTGGGTGACCAATACAAAATTCATGGTTTCCAAGTTCTGTTCTTTGGTGAACTTGAGCAAACCTAGGTTTTTTTTGCCCTTAGGGTAGACAAATTCTACAGTTATATTAAATCTAAATGAAAGGAGCCCAACATGTCTGAAAATACAAAATCAATTCTGTTAAGCGATTCAGAGGCAACTATCGCCGAGCTAACTTCCGGCGACGCTGCTGCTAATTCAGGGGCAGCACCTGCAGGTACAAAGACTGCTGCCAACCTGATGGCCGCTTTCGGCGGAGAATCTATGGCTAATCGCAAGTATCTCTACTTCGCCAAGATCGCTCGCAAATTGGGCAATGAAGAAGTAGCCAAACTTTTCGAAGAGACAGCTAATCATGAAACAGCCCACGCCTTCGCTCACCTTGAGTTGATCTACCCGTCTGCTGAAATGACCGTGGAAAAAATCCTGGCGCTGGCTGCTGATGGCGAGATGTATGAAAGTGTCACCATGTATCCTAACTTCGAGCAAGAAGCAGTCGAAGAAGGGAACGCTGCTGCTGTCGTTGAATTTCAAGAACAAGCCAAAGAGTCGTTAGAGCACGCAGGAATTTTCCAAAAAGCGGCCAAGCGATTCGGTGCTCTGAAGCGGGTGGAAGGGTTTCACGCCGCTCGCTACCAAGATGCACTGGATAAATTGAAAGCTGCAAGAGTGTAAAAGCAAACCGATTGACGGGACAGATAGAAAGTGGTGGCAGCTTTGCCATGAAAAAGATCGCATCGGCATCGGTGCGATCTTTCGATTAGCAATGTGAATGCGCATAGTCCTGAAAATCATGTGCGATGGAGTAACGAATTTTTAACCCCCTGCATCATTTCAATTTCGCATACTGCCTGCACGTATTTTGCTTTTCCCGCGCGAGGATTTTATTATATGGTTCAAGTTAACAACATAAGCGACCAAGTCACTCCTCCTGCAAGCAAAGGGACACAAGGCGCCGACTGGCAAGATCATGTCCAGGCTGTGTATGCACCCCGTAATACAGAAATCACAAAATTAAATGGCTCGCGGGAGCAATTTAAAACTCCAATGGATTGCGAACCATGGGAA
>CAJCHQ010000485.1 GCA_903970295.1 Bryobacterales bacterium | reverse complement strand
ACTTTTCCAACTTCGTCAGGATAGCTACTGACTGCATCAAAAAACAGAGAATACGAACCGTCGGATTGAATATTCCAATTAATATCCTTGGCACCAAATTGATCGACAAGTTTCATTTTCCAATGACCCACGAACGGTTGCTCCAATCCGATGGCACCGCCCGTGCCTTCGGTCGCTGCTTCCATCCTGGACCAGACACCGGTGCCGAGAGCACCAGACATTTTCACGTGGTCATTGTCTAGCCAACTATACTTGCCGAAATCCGCGCGTCCGCTGAGTGCATGGAGATTGAAAGTCGGCCCTAGCGTGCTGAACTGACCCACTTCTTTCGGATTACCATCGGGGTTGTTGATGTAAGTCTCGTAAGAACCATCCGCTTTCACGAACCAGTACCAGTTCTTGCTTCCGGTAGCGTCGGGGTGTGGCATAACCCACTTCCCTACAAACTTTTGATCCACACCGGCAAGCGCCGCCGGTGCCAGGGCTGCTGACAAAAAGAAGACTGCAAAAATTGACCGCAAAGCCGTTCGCATGATTTTCACCAATGAATTAGGACGCTAACAGCATACAAAAGTTAGTTGCTCCCAAATACAATTTGAGTGCTTGAACTATAGTATTAGAGCAATCTTAAAATTAAATTGCAGAATACAGACTGCCTATCTCTGGATCTGGGGCATAGTCCTTTCACGCGCGTACACAAGCTCGCTACATGCAGTGCTTCGCTCTCAGAATAGTCAGAATAGTATTTTCAGCTCGTCCTCTTTCCCAGCAGGAAATTATCATGGCTCCAGCAACAATCATCGAGAACCCTAAGATTGAATCATTGACCAGCTGGTTCATGGCTGGCGCCAATCCTGCTAGTTACAAATCATCGATTGACAAAAACGCATCGCACAGCGGCTCGAATGCAACTTTGATGACAAACAAAAAAACAGGCAACATGAGCCATTGGGGCACACTGATGCAACAGATGGTGGCAACCGAATATCTCGATAAACGTATAAGGATGACACTCTGGTTAAAAACAGAAGAAGTTGAAGGCTGGGTGGCTCCCTGGATGAGAGTAGACGATTCCGAATCGGATACTGTTTCATTTGATAATGCCTGCCAGCGACAACTCCGAGGCACCAACGAATGGAGCAAACACACACTCGTGCTCAATGTGCCAGAAGAAAGTACTAATATCGCATATGGTGTCATGTTAGGTGGAGCAGGAAAGGTCTGGATCGACGACGTTCAGTTCGAAGCGGTTGAAGGTGACGTGCCAGCTACCGATTGCCGATGTATGAAAGGCATAGCTAAAGCCACAGAAAAGAAAGGCAAAGGTAGCAAAAATAGTAAAAGTATTGAAAATCCCCGTCCGCTGCCAAAAGGCTGGGCATCTCAAAAGTGGAATGAAATTACATCACGGTCAGTTGTAAATATTGGAGTCGATCAAGTCAAAACGTTCGAGGGAAAAAAGATCGCTTACGTCGAAGTGCTGCAAGCAGATCCAGGCGCTGGTGCTGAACTGTACCAAACGATGCGTTGCGAGGGGCTTCGGGGCAAAAGAGTGCGTCTCAGCGTGCAATTAAGAACCGAGAAAATAAAAAATTCAGCCTGTTTTTGCATTGACGTCACCGGACCACAACAAGCAACGCTCGCTTCGGATACCATGGCGAACAGACTGCTTAGAGGTTCCAAAGACTGGAAGAAGCATGAGCTTGTAGTTGACATAGCAGACAATGCATTGGAGCTGAAAATAAGTGGCCGTGTATGCGGAGTCGGTACTCTTATGTTCGCTGATCTTAAGTTGGAAGAAGTCGGTCTCGACGTACCCAAAACCGATGATTATTCGACAGGGTGTCGCGGCATCTGGTGGCAGCGTCCGATCAATCTAGATTTTAAAGAAAAGGAAGAATCCATATA
>CAJCHQ010000484.1 GCA_903970295.1 Bryobacterales bacterium | reverse complement strand
ACGGAATTCTCTGACTTAATGCGTTGACCAACTTAAAACAAGCTCTTGCCCTCTGTTTGTGCCGCGAGGGCTTGTTTTGATATGTCCGCCGTAACGAAATCGGCACGGTTGAATCCCTGACCCCGCGACCGTACCGATATCGGTACGGTCTAATCCCTCGGGCCCACGGCC
Organism: Bryobacterales bacterium; assembly: GCA_903970295.1. The sequence continues at coordinate 7,096 of CAJCHQ010000484.1, read as the reverse complement.
CTACCGATATCGGTACGGTCTAATCCCCGGGCCCACGGCCCTACCGATATCGGTACGGTCTAATCCCCGGGCCCACGGCCCTACCGATATCGGTACGGTCTATCCCCGGGCCCACGACCCTACCTTCGATTGTTGAACATCCGCGCCGGGAGCACCACTTGGCTTGATTCGAGCGGTCACGTTCAAGTAACGATCAATCGTTAGTCTTTATAAACCCAAGTCTGCCAGCGGTTTCAAGGTAATACATCATGGATGCGCCACGCCCTACCGAAGCCCCGAAAGATCAGCCTCATCCAGTCCAAGCACTGGACTATGCGCGAGTTCGCGAACACCAACCATTGAGCACGCCACAAGGGCAAATTAATCAAACGTTCGACGCAGTTGCCAAACGACCTCCGATTGGAAAAGATTTGAGCTTCACTCCAAACGATTGGGGAATCTTTGCGCATAACACACCTGGCGCCGACCCCTGGTCAGCGAAACCGGCTGAAGCAACGCCAGGAGATATTGACAAGAAAAAGCTTCTAGATAACTCCGCGTCCCCACAAGAACGTTTAGCGGCTGCTGAGCGGATCGCTCCTAAAGGTAGCAGTGATACCCAATTCACAGTGCAAGATCAAAAAGGTGGTTCACACACTTACAGAATCGAACGCGAAAATTTGGATGGAAAGCGATCGATGGTGAATGTATTTGAAAAAAGTGACGACGGTAAGCAAGCCGACGGAAAAAAGCAAGAGTACGTCATGCTGCGAGCAGTGTCTAATGGTGATGGTACATACCAGAAGCAGCATTCCGCAAATGGTCGAGAAGCAAATTTCGATGGCGATTGGTGGCGGCACAATGCTGCTCGATTCTCTTCAGGCGATTCAGGGCGTCGAGAATCAGCTCCTCAAAACGATACCGAGCATCAAGGCAGAACTGGTAGAGATCACCACCAGCGGCACCACCGTACTGAACAGAGAGTTCGACGTGATTCATCTAAGTCAGATCAAGGTCCACGCTTGCGTCCATCGAGAGATGGTGTCGACCATCATTTAGATCAGCCTTCGCGCGTTTTAAGTGGAGAACACGTCGCGCACGCGACAGGATATTACCCGAAAAATGACGCGATGGAAGGCGGCTACTACGATCAAAAATCGAGTAAAAAAGACCCCCGCGTTCTCCATACCTTGCAAGATTTTCTCGAGCACAAGCCCGGATTGGACGGCAAGCCGGTCAAAGAAGTCACTGTGGCAATGGACAACATCGTACCGTATGGTCAAAAAATAATTATCCCTGAACTTGACAGAAAATACGCTAAAGAACTTGCAGCGATAGGCTACGAACACATCCCTTTTGTTAAAAAAGATACTGGTTCAGCCTTCACCGGTCGGGGCTACGGGCGTATGGACATTTGCACAAATTCCAAAGCAGAATCTTATAAAGTAGATTCGAATTATAAATATCAATTCGTAGATTCTTGGGGGCATGAAGGTAACGCCCCAGACCAAAACACTCATGTGGCGATTGACCAAACCAATTCCGGCGACAGATACAACCAACCACCCCAGCTCGATACCGGCAAGCGCAAAGACGCGCCAATCCAAAACAATGAGCTACCGAATCCAATTCAAGCAGTGACTGAATTCACTGCCAAGCTTGTCGAAAGTGCAATTCGCGTAGCCGAATCAATGACGCCAGGATTCAACAGACGCAAGATGCTCGGCGAAAATCAACTGTGTGCAACCGGCGTCCAGAGGGCGCTCTTAGCGGCCGGAGATAAAGACTTCGTTGGCACTGGTGACGGTTGGCACATGCACCACGCCTTCGAACAATCCGGCAAGTATCAACAGGTGCCTCAGTCAGAAGCGCAGCCCGGTGATATCGGTGTGCGACGCCAGAAAGGACATCCAAACAATTATGGTCACGTCTTCACTGTCGTGGGCAAAGACAAACACGGACATTTGCTCGAAGCCAGTGATCATATAAGCCAATACAATCCGGACAATCCCCTGTACGACGAAAACAGATTCTATCGCCGGGTGAAAGCTTAGGAGACTTCAAATTGACGCAACGCAGTTCTGGCTGGCAATGGACCGAAAAATCTGGTGGTGGCGGTCGGAGGATACCGCTGCTACTGGATTTTTTGATCAACTGCCCACGTGCTCTACGATCTTGGGAAGTCGCCAGGCGGAGCAAAGTACGATCAGCTGCAAAACAACCAGAAACAAGAAGGGCATAACAAACGCTTGCGGTTCGTGCGCGGGGAACTTTGCAGTCGAGAACGCTAGCACGATCGCCATTAGCGTTGTTGCCACTGGAGCACCAAGTCTCTGCACGATATTGCTCGCTGTTGTGGCAAGTGCTAATTTGTCGCGGGGAATAGCTGCATACCCAGCTGATACTGACGGAATGCCAATCGCACCCTGGCCCGCACCACGCACCATCAGTGATGCCATCATTAGCCACGGCGAAAAACCATAGTGAATCATCCAGAAGACCGGCAACGTTCCCAGGATCGTTAGCGAAATGCCGCCAGCGACGAGATTTCGGCAACCAAATCGATGCGTGAGATAACCCATGAGGGGATAAGAACACATCATACCGATACCCATGCCTGATAAAACCCACGCTGCATTGACTGGCGTCAGAGCACAACCAGTAATCAAATACAACGGAAAGAGCATCTGACTCGACAACGCCGTGCCGCTATTAAAGAACTGAGTCATTGCCGCTGTCGAGAAAACCTCGTTCGAAAAAAGTCGCAAGTCAATCAGGGCGCGCTCCTGGGCGCGCAGCGCATGCCAGACGAAGGCGCCAAGAAATAGCAAACCCGATAATATGTACGCCAGTCCCGATAGGCTCGAAGCGTGGTCGAAGCCGTAGAGTAAAGCTGCCAATCCTGGAGTGATAAGTAAGAAGCCCAGAACGTCAAAGGCGCGCTTTTCACTTGTGGGCTGATCGCGAGGCAGAAGCAGTGCAGCCAGAGTCAAAGCCAGAGCACCGACCGGCAAATTTACATAGAAAAGCCATGGCCAGGATGCGAACTTCAAAATCGCGCCGGCGATCGGTGGTCCCATCAGTGGTGCCAACAGTATTGGCGCAGCGGTGTAGCCCATGACGCGCGCCATGTTTTTTCCCGCGACTTTGGCAATCATCAATTGTGTCATTGGCACAAGCAATCCGCCCGCCATACCCTGCAGAATGCGGGCCGCGATTAATTGTTCGATGGTCTTAGCGGCGCCACAAAAGATTGAAGCTAATGTGAACGCACTAAAAGAAATGAGATAGACGCGCTTTGCACCAAGGCGGTCGACAACCCAACCGTTGAGTGGCAGCATGAGGGCCTGAGCGAGCAGATAGCCACTAATGATCCACTGGACGACCCCGATTGTGCAATTGAGATCGTGCTGGATGGTCGACAATGAAACATTGACGACTGTCGAGTCCAGCTGGGTCATCAACGGTCCCCACAAAACTACTAGGACGATCTTCCAAACATGAGGCTCGAGCTTCTCCTGAGCGACAGTCCGTGTTTCTATCTCGATTTTTTGATTGGTCACAGGTCAAAATCCAGCAAGTGGTTCCAGTGATTTCGCCAGGCAATATCATTGATATTGCTTCTCTGCCGAGAGAAGCAATATCAATTGAACAGCATAACGTGCAAGCTTACCTGTCGATTTTTTTAGTTCGCCAGGAGCGAAGGGTAGTCGGCGACATGCGGATTTGCAGACATCAGGCTCCATGAAGCCTTCCGGCCACATAGAAGCCTGCTCTAAAACCATGGACGGTTACGAAACATTCTCTATTTCTCCGTCCCTATCACTGCTCAGACTTTCGATTATTTCTTGGGCTGTTCGACCACTTCTCAGGCTGTTCGCTCACTTCTTAGGCTGTTCGTCATCCTGTGGATTAGGACCAGGCTTGCGGTTCAGAGCAGCGTTAAGTGAACCAAGGTTAGGAGTGCCAGGCTGCGCTTGCGGACCGAGCTCCGCAATCAAGGAGAGTCCACTTTCGGCTGGCGTTTGTGCCGGTGCCTGCGGCTGAGCTTGCCTCCCAGGCAGGGCAGAAACAACTGCCACTGCTTTTTGAGCTTGCTCAGGCAAGCTGTAGTGAGTAAACAGATCCGCATACGCTTGCGCGATCACAACCGACTCAGGGCTGTTATTGAGCAGATCGAAACTCTTTTCCATTGATTCGAATGCTTGCTTAGCCTGGAACGATTTTCCATCTTGCAATAATGCGCGAATCAAACCGTAGTTGACATGCGCATTAGCCAGAGCTTCGTGAGAGTTAGTCGGCGTTTGACCAGGGGCTTCACCGGCAAGGACTTCGCTAAGCGACTTGGTTTCTGGATTAGCCTTAGCTTTTCCGTCAATCAACTGATCTTCCAGCGAGAAATACTTCTGCTCGTTTTCGCCTTCACCGATTGCATTAGCTGCTGCAATCAGATCAGAGAGGTCCTCGGGCTGGCCATCAGTGCCTTCCTTATGGAGATTCTGTGCTTTGATCGGTGCTTTTGGCGCAACCGGTGCTTTCGGCTCTTCTTTGCGTCGAATATGGAAAAGCGGTGGCGCTGCTGGTTTCGGCCGAGAGGCAATTTGGCGCGCCGGCGGTGGTGCAGATTTGCGTACCTGTTTGACCGCGTTTATGAAAGTTGCTCCGGCAGCGATGCTTCCGATTGAAGCTTGCTGCGCGACGTTACGCACTTCTTCTGGTGGCTTGCGCAAGGCTTCGGCGATCTGGTTAATGGCGCTGTTCTCGGGTCGCGATTGCAACGCGGTTGCGGCGGCAAGTCGAGCCTCAGCTTGAGGATCGTTCTGCATTGCTTGTTGGGCAATGTTGACGACTTCGGCAGGGGAAGTGCCCATCGTCTGCGCTAGCTGATTGACGCTGGAAGAATCACCCAGCTGATAGGAGTGCAAAGCGGTGGCGGCCACAAGTTGCGTTTCGGCTTGAGGGTCACCGGCAGCTGCTGCGGCGACAGTCTGCTGGAACTGCTGATTGTCTACCGGTGCGCCAGTCATCTGGGCAACGTGCGTGTAGTCACCAACCTGTAGAGCATGCTGGGAGACAAGTTGCACTTGACCAGCGTAATCGTGGTTGATGACATCACTGGCATATTGTTGTGCGTAAGTGGTATCAACTCCGGCGAAATTAGCCAGGTGCTCATAGTTGTGCGTTTGCTGAGCGCCACTCGCGAGGATGTGGACAGCACCTTGATAGTCGTTATTCTGCACGTCGCCGGCGAAGTGCTGCAACTGCGCTTGATCGGTGATACCAGTCAATTGCGACAGATGCGAATAGTTGCTGCCCTGGTCCGATTGAGCCAGAATTCGGGCTTCACCATAGTAGTCATTATTTGATGCTGCATTGGCGAAGCTTTGCAGCTGAGATTGATCGGTGATACCGGTGAATTGCGACAAATGCGCATAGTTGTTGCTCTGGTCCGATTGAGCCAGAATTCGGGCTTCAGTCGAGTAGTCATTATTTAATGCTGCATTAGCGAAGCTTTGTAGTTGTGATTGATCGGTGATACCAGTGAATTGCGACAAATGCGCATAATTGTTGCTCTGGTCCGATTGAGCCAGAATTCGGGCTTCAGTCGAGTAGTCATTTTTTGTCGCTGCAGTAGCGAAGCTTTGCAATTGAGATTGATCGGTGATACCGGTCATTTGCGAGAGTTGGCTATAGTCGCCCGTATTGACCGCATATTGCGAAGACATATTCGTGGCCATGTCATAGTTACCAGCCTGCTGGAGGATGCTCGCTTCTTGAGTTATGTCATTGTGGCGAGCGGCTTCGGCATAGCTGTTCAACTGACCTTGATCGGAGATGTGAGTCAGTTGCGACAAGTGCTGCGTGTCACCGGATTGAGCAAGTATACTCGATTCAATTGCGTAATCGTTATGACGGGCTGCTTCAGCGTAGTTATTCAACTGACTTTGATCTGTGATGTTCGTCAGCTCGGACAATGGACGCAAATCTGACTGCTGAGAAAGAATTTGAGACTCTCTACCGAAGTCATTGTTGCGAGCGGCCTCGGCGTAGTTATGCAACTGACTTTGATCGGATATATTGGTCAGTTCAGACAACGGACGCATGTCGCCACCTTGCGAGGCCAATATATTGGACTCTCGGTGGAAGTCATTCGAACGAGCCGCGTCAGCATAGTTGTTGATCTGACTCTGATCTGTGATCTGGGTAAGCTCGCCTAACGGACGCAAGTCTGATTGCTGCGCCAAGAGATGCGCTTCTCTGCCGAAGTCATTCGCTCGCGCCGCTTCTGCATAGTTGTTCAGCACATTCTGATCCGATATGTTGGTCAATTCAGACAATGGTCTCAGGTCTTGTTGTTGGGAAAGTATGCTCGCTTCTCTAGCGAAGTCATTATTGCGGGCGGCCTCAGCGTAGTTATTGAGCTGGCTTTGATCATTGATATTGGTCAGCTCGGACAACGGACGCATGTCTCCACCTTGTGCAGCCAATATGTTGGATTCTCTGTGGAAATCATTCGCTCGGGCCGCTTCCGCGTAGTTATTGAGCTGGCTCTGATCGCTGATGTGGGTCAGTTCGCCTAATGGTCGCAGATCATTTTGTTGCGCCAGTATGTGAGCTTCTCTACCGAAATCATTAGCACGTGCAGCTTCGGCGTAACTATTCAACTGACCCTGATCGCTGATATGAGTTAGCTCGCCTAACGGCCGCATGTCTCCACCTTGAGCAGCCAGGATGTTGGATTCTCTATGGAAGTCGTTGGCACGAGCAGCATCCGCGAAGTTATGCAGCTGTCCTTGATCGGAAATATGCGTCAGTTCGCCCAACGGACGCAGGTCGCTTTGCTGCGCCAATAAGTGCGCTTCTCTACCGAAGTCATTGGCGCGAGCCGCTTCTGCATAGTTGTTCAAGACATGCTGATCGCTGATACCAGTCAACTCGGATAACGGCCGCATGTCTCCGCCCTGGGCAGCGAGGATGTTGGATTCTCTGTGGAAATCATTATTCCGTGCCGCTTCTGCGAAGTTGTGCAGCTGTCCTTGATCGGCGATATGAGTGAGTTCGCCTAACGGACGCAAGTCATTTTGCTGAGCCAATATGCCGGCTTCTCGTCCGAAGT
>CAJCHQ010000483.1 GCA_903970295.1 Bryobacterales bacterium | reverse complement strand
GGTCCCAGCCTACTGGCGCAAAGTCTCTGTGAAGCCAAGTCGACCGGTGCAGCGCTGGCTCTTGAAGTATTGCAGCGAGACGTTTGTGAAACGCTGGTTCTGGTCGACGATCTGGCACGCGTAGCGCGTGTGCACACGCCGATTCTAGACTCGGTAATCGAATTAGCCAATGTCGTGACCAAATCTGATTTGAGAAAAGCTGGACGGAGCCTCGGTGACCTCGGATTATTCGGATTGGACAGCAAAGAAATCATCGAATTCGTCAATGCTTGAAACGTTGAGTCTAGCTCCGTATGAGAAAAGACATTAGATGCATACGGAATAGATATGGCGATCGTTCTGATAGTCGAAGATCAGATTCCCCTCCGGCAACATGCTCGTAAGACTGTCGAGCAAGCTGTGCCACCACCTCTGCAGATTATCGAAGCGGTCAACGGTGAAGAAGGACTGAAGCTGGCTCAAACCGTCGCGCCCGATTTGATCATCATGGATATTTCTATGCCTGGAATGTCTGGCATCAAAGCGGCGCAACAAATTTGGCAAGAAACTCCGAATCGGCGCATTTTGTTCTGGTCGCAATTTCACCGTGAAGCGTATGTGCGCGAATTGGGTCGGATCGTGCCGGATGAAGCTATTCATGGCTATGCGTTGAAGAGCGAAAGTGACGAAAAATTTGCGCGAGCGATTCGATCGGTTTTACTCAATGACGACCCATATATCGATCCACTCGTGCGCGGTGTGCAAGCGCGATTGTCCTGCAAAGACAATTCGCTCACTGATGTTGAATACGAAACATTGCTCGATGTGACTGTCGGTTTGACCGATCGAGCGATCGCCAGCCGACGACACATCAGTGTGCGTGGTGTGCAGAATCGATTGTCGATGCTTCTAATCAAGTTGATTCACGGTGAAGACGGTCATTTGCGAGAAACGGCGCAGATGGAAATATATAACCCCCGGACTCGCATTGTTTTCGAATGTTTGAAGAGGGGTTTGATCGACACTGACGCCCTCAGCAATCTAGAAAATTCGCTTAGCGATTGGCTTGCGGAAGAATTCGATTTTAAGCGGCAGAGCTGATTCTTCTTCAAAGTGGTTAAAGTTCCGTCAAGGCAGCATTCGCGAGCAGATGGTAGTATGCGCGAGTCGCGAAGAGAGCCTATATATGCCCAAAGTAATTGTGTTGCCCGATCATGTTGCCAGTCAAATTGCTGCCGGTGAAGTCGTCGAAAGACCGGCATCTGTTGTAAAGGAATTCGTCGAGAACTCGATTGACGCCGGCGCCACCCAGGTAGAGATTACTATCAGCAGCGATTGTCGAGACATCAGAATTGCCGACGACGGGTGCGGCATGGATCCAGATGATGGCGTTCTTGCTTTTCAGCGGCATGCTACTTCGAAACTGCGTTCTGCCGACGACTTGTGGACGCTAAAATCACTGGGATTTCGCGGTGAAGCCTTGCCCAGTATCGCTTCCGTTTCGCGCGTGACCTGCACGACGCGAACCGCCGAAGCCGCTCACGGCAGCCGCATCGAATGCGCCGACGGCAAGGTCGCCGTGGTCGAAACCGGCTGCGCCAAGGGCACTGTGATGCAAATAGTGGACCTCTTTTATAACGTACCGGCCCGGCTCAATTTTTTGAAAAAACCGGCCACCGAATTCGGACACATTCAAGAAACAGTCCAGACTCTGGCCATCGCTCATCCCGAGATCGCTTTTACGTTGATCAAGCAAGACGATGAATTGTGGCGCTCTTCCGGCTCTGGAGATCTACTTCGGACGATTGTCGAAGTCGGACATTGCAGCGGTCGCGAGACATTTTTTGAAATCGAAACTGTCGATGAACGAGCAAAGATTGGCGTGCGCGGATTGTGTGCGAAGCCCCTCCATTTTAGGGGCGATCGCAAAGGCATTTTGGTTATGGTTAATCGCCGTCCGGTGCGCTGCCCGCTCACTTACAGAGCGCTCGACTACGCCTATTCCGATCTCATACCCAGGGGCAAATATCCTCTAGCAGTAATCAACATAACGATCGATCCGGCCAGCGTCGATGTCAATATTCATCCGACCAAGAAAGAATTGAAATATAGCAATGGCAATGATGCGTACATCAGCATTCAACGAGCCATTACGCGTGCCTTGCGCGAAGGCAATCGCAACGAGCAGGCAAGCTTTGCCCAGACAAATTTCTGCGCCGATGGCGCCATGTCTGTGGCTGAGCCCGACACTGCATTTGGTGCGGGCTCCGATTGGCGGGATGCTCACTCGGTTGTCACTAACGATTCGGAGCACACACATCAGAATACTGGTTCTGACTCAGGCGGTTGGGATTCTGGCAAAGGACAGCGGGACCGAGGTTTTGGTGGTCTGGTGCGACCGGCGGCCGGGTCACGTCAAATGGACTTCGGCCAGGAATTGGCTACGGTCTCTCTGGTCGAAGAAGATCAGTCAGCCCCCAGGCAGAAGCGTACGATTCCACCTGACTGGCGCATTGCCGGCTACATTCACAACACCTACATTCTTCTAGAAACAGGGAGCGGGCTGGAAATAGTCGAACAGCATATTGCCCATGAGCGCGTGCTGTATGAGCGTTTTCTGGCCCAGCAATCTGTGCGCGGTCGCATCACTGAAAATGTGCAGCCGTTTCTCATTTCTCAGCCCCTCAATCTGAGCCCTGAGCAAGAAGCGCAAATCACCACGAATTTCAAAGATCTCAACCAATTGGGTTTCGATTTCAAATGGGACGCCGACGGTAGTGTTTCATGCACGCAGGTGCCCCAGGAGCTCGCGGGCAAAAATTACGCGGTCGCAATTCAAGAAATATTGGCAGAGTTGAGCCAGATCGACGCGGCCAATTTCCAACTGGAGGCCACCAAATCGCTTGCTTGTCAGTCCGCGATCAAAAATGGCATGCCGCTGGGTCTATCCGAGATCAGAAAGCTCCTGACCGATTGGCTGAATGCGCCCCGCAACGATACGTGTCCGCATGGCCGACCAATTCGGATTGCTTATTCGATGGAAAAACTGTTTCAGATCTTCCATCCTTAAATTGAGGCGAGCTGCTAAGTTGAGGCGAGCTGCTTATTTAACAGAGTTGGCGTTCGGAACACCAGCGATGTTGGCTGACACAGCCATCGGCTGATCGAGAGCAAAGACCAATCTCGTGCCGCTTGGCACTCGAACGTCTTTGCCTTTGCGCCAGAGGTTGCTGCCCAAGCCGACTGCACCACCTGTTGCTACTCCAGCGATGGCGCCGGCTCCGACCGCTCCGCCGACGATGGGAGCGAAGCAGATGCCGAGAAGTGTGCCGCCCCCGGTCCAGAGCGCTGTGCGAACCAGTCCGCTTTTGACAGTGGATGATGTGGTGCGTCCTTTGAGATTGCCTTGTTTGTCTTCGTGGACGGCCGCGTCTTTAGGCTGGTTGGCCGTGACCACGGCTGAGAGGGGATAGCGAATGCCGTCGGGAGTGACCGCTCCAGTCAAGCGCATGCCGATCACGCCATTGTTGCCAAGATGACCGCTTTTGTCGGCTGCCGTGACCGTACCTTCAAGAGTGGTGCCGGCCGGCAGGACCAGATCGCTGCCCATGTAGACTGGTGCATACAATCTGGCACTGAAAAGATCGCCCGCTTTGGCGACGCCGCTGTCGATTGGGCTGGTCAGGGAGGCATCAATATTAGTGCCGACCGGAACATACGTAATTTGACCTTGTAGTTGTTGACCATTAAAGGTCTGCGCTACCGCCGGCAGTACCGACAATCCCAGCGACAACACTCCAGCCATAACTGCGTTCAGAGGTGTACTTCTCATAAATGCTCCTTCTAACGACGCCTCCAACTACTCCGGAAGAATAACACAAAATATTAGCAAATTCAAAACTGCAATCATATATGGTGCTGGTTGATTCAATCGCCTGGGCGTGACAACTCGAATATTGGCGCTGGGAGCGGTACCAAATGCATGGGCAATGACCGATAAATTTCGGCGAAGAGTGTTTTGAACTCCGTCGGAAATACACCATTGGTGGTGCTAGCTGCAGGTTGAACGTGCCAATATCACCATTGGCGGTGCTGGTTCCGTGTTGCCGGCAAGCGAGGGTCATAAGTCCAGATCGATCGTCGATTTGCAAAGCCACTGCGAATCAAGCGAAGTTGTCAATGTATGCTGCGCTTAGTTATTAGTCAGAAACAGGTTATTTTCATTGCTGTGAATACTCACAATCTCTTAGGCTAGAAGCATCTTTTTACTTCAGTCGAATCTGAGTCACAACCAAAAACCACGCATGTTTGGAATCAACCTTTGCCCGGCTTGTTGCTGCTGTCGCTGCCCGGACACATCGGTATGACCATCGCCTGCCAAAACCAATGCGCGCCCACAGGAGTTCGGTGCGAGGCCTTGCCCTGCGGCGCGGTCTTGCGACGCACTGAACCAAGAGCTGAAGCGAATGTCAAAAAAGTCAAACAGATCACGGAGAAACTTATGAGAACCAACCAGGAAGTATTTCTTATCGATGGGTGCCGGACACCGATTGCGTCTTACGGAAAATCGTTGCGCAGCGTGCCGGCCCACAAACTGCTCGGTCACGTTTACAAGGCAATTCTTCGGCGCACCGGCATCAACCCCAGTCAGATCAACGAAGTGATCGTCGGTCATTGCCTGCAGAATGGCTTCGAGCCGAACACTGCGCGCTTTGCCTGGCTTGAGGAAAAGTTGCCGGCGTCTGTGCCTGGTCTCACCATTCAACGTCAATGCGGTTCGGGCATGGAGGC
>CAJCHQ010000482.1 GCA_903970295.1 Bryobacterales bacterium | reverse complement strand
AAAACTATACTCTGAATTTCCTGAATCTTCTTATCAGTATGCAAAAGATTGGCATAGTTGCGCTTCAATCTAACGGTCGTCGGATGACTCTCACCGAGGTTCTCGGAACAGATACCAATAGCCAGTTTGTAGGCATGTTCCGCCTGAGGAAATTTATCCTGCACATGACAGATGGTGGCCACGTTCTGCCAGCCGCACGCCACGTGAGGATGCTTCGGTCCGAGGTTTGCAGCACAGATGCGGATGTATTCTTTGGCGAACTTTTCGGCTTCGGCATAGCGCTTCTGAAAATATTCGATTTTGCCCAAATTGTTGATGGCAAATGCAACCGAAAGGTGATCTGCCCCATACTTGCGCACTTTGTAATCGAGCGACGATCGATAGAATTTTTCGGCACCCTGAATATCTTGCTCGGCGATATAAGTCTCGGCGATGGCATCCAGACAATCTGAGTGTCGATCGTCCTCAACATAATCTTTGGAGTCGACCAACAATTTGTTCAGGATTTCGCGAGCACCAGCGTTATCACCAGCCGCACTGAGCTTCGCCGCCGACTCGCGCATGTCGATAAATTCAACTCGCGTATACTGCGTCTGAGCAGCAATCGCTTCTGGCGGCACCTTATTCGATGTGTCATCGCCATGCTGCCACTGCAATTCTTTCAAAGCCGTGGAAATATCAATGCCGCGACGTTGACTGTAGTCGAAAACAATGCCGGCATGTTCGACCGTCAAACGCCCGGCTTCAACCATCTGACGGCAGCGCTCCGCCTTCTCGAGTGTCGCCTCGTCCAGCACTCCACCGATTAGAAGCACCTGACTGATAACTTGCGAATTATTTTGAGCGACGATGAAAGCCTGGGTAATTGCTTTATCGTCTATGCATCCGAGCATTTTCAAAAGCACAACCAGCGGCAGCTGCGTACGCTTGTTGTCGACTTTCGGCGCCGTGCGAAATTGGGCAATTGCTTCTTCGAGCGAGCGCCCCTGCCGGACTGCTATCAGAACATCTCTGGCTTCGATCGAACTAGCTTTGCCTTCAGCGACCATCCGCTGAATCTGCAGCGCTATGTCCAGCATGTGTTCGCTGATTACTTCTGCTTCGACCAGCGCTTGCCCAATCGGTTTTCTGCTGGTCAAGCTCAGCTCCAACGCGTTGCTTAACTGCGTTTCCGAAATAATTGCGGCAGAAGTAAGCAGCTCACCAAGCCGCGGACAGGAACGATTAGGAAGGTCGTAAAAACCCTTCTCTTTCAAAGTCGTCTCAAGCGGTTGCTGCCGCCGTTTCGCCTGCTTCAACGCTTCACTGGCTTGAAGTTTATCCAGTTTTTTGTCTCGAACCAAAATCTGGGCGTTGACCGCCGTAGTCAGGAGAGATTCGGACAGCACTCCCGACAGTACTAAAACTCGTCCCAGGGGCAATCCCGTCTTTTCGCACTGGCTAAGGGCCTGGGTCAGCTGCTGCGCATTGACAAAATTCGCTTCCAACAGGAGCTCGCCTAAATGTGTGATTTCGTCGGTTTTAGGTGGCGTCCAGCCAAGTCGATAGAGGGCTTCGTCCAGTTCGTCTCGATTGACTCGCGCGAATTCCATCGCCTTGCGAGCTTGCTCGAACCGGATCAAATCTTCTTTGAGCAAAGTCTGGCAACGCAAAACGTTCTTCAAATCGAGTTCGGTCATGTAATTGGACATGATCAGAACTCGCCCAACCGGCATACTCGTCTCGCTGGCAATCGAGAGCACATAGTCGAGGTCTTCCCGCCTGATCAGGCCCAATTCCACGATGAGCTGACCGAGCGAATACTTGTTGAGGGTTTCTGACATTATCTTAGGGCCGGATGAGGAGCTAAAGTCTGATGTACCCAGTGCTGGTTGGATTTCTGCCAGGCGGTGGCGAAGAACGGCAGGATTAAGACGTCAGCTCAGCTTACTGCAAGCCTGGTGGCGTAATGACGTTGCCCGTACCCGGTTGAGCATAAAAGTAGCCCTTGATAGTGGTTGGTCGTTTGGTTGTATCAGTTAAGTGGAGTTCAATGTAACCAGGCAGAAGACCCTTGTTGATCCGAAAAAACTGGAGCACCATCCTATACGGACTGGTGGAATGAAATTTCTGGAAAATCTTTCCGTCAACCGCTCCCGAGTCTGAAACGACAAAGAGATTGATGTCTGGCCTGGGGTCGACACTATCGGTTAACTGAACGGAGAACCTTTTCCCTTGTAGATCCTCCCCGGTCGGCACCGCTATCTGCACGCCATTACATGCGTCGGGGCGGTTCGCTTCGTGCAAGCCTACCGGCGTCGGAATAAACTGAGTTCGCAGGAAAAGAAAGCCGTCGCCGTAAAAAGCTCGCTTAACCTGGAACGGCTCGCCGAAAACGACGCCCTGAACCCACTCCGGGCCTTTTTTCT
>CAJCHQ010000481.1 GCA_903970295.1 Bryobacterales bacterium | reverse complement strand
CTTCTTTCACTGGGATTTTATTCCCGCCTTTATGAGCGGTATCGCATATGGTGCGCTAATAACTTGGAAGAAAGACTCGATCAACGTACTGACGCGTTCGATTATCGATGGCATTGTCACGGTCATACCGGCTGTCTGCCTGATGATGGGCATCGGTATGCTGATCAATGCGGTCGGTCATGACGCAGTCAAAAAATCGATGGCACCGATTCTGGCCGCGGTCATCCCAGTACATGCATTACCTTATGTCATCGTTTTTACGGTAATTGCTCCCCTGGCGCTGTACCGTGGTCCTCTCAGCCTCTGGGGTATGGGCTCGGGGCTTGTCTCTCTTGTCCAGAAATCAACTGCTTTGGCCTCTCAGGCAATCATGGGTATGCTCATGTCCGTTGGTCAAATTCAAGGTGTTTGCGACCCTACTAATACGCACAATATCTGGATCGCCACATATCTCGGCACTGACACTCAGATCCTCTTGCGTAAAACTTTGCCTTATGCGTGGACGGCTGTGATCTGCGGGTTGGTCCTCGCTGTTTCATTCGGCTATGTGCCATTCTAGAGGGTGATTATGGCGGCTGCCAACGAAACAATCAAACCCAGTTATCGCATCGGTATCGATGTTGGTGGCACATTCACGCATGCAGTCGCCCTTGACGCGCTTACTCTAGGAGTCGTCGGTCAGTCGAAAGTGCCCACCACTCACCGCGCGAAAGAGGGCGTAGCGAGAGGCATTGTCGATTCATTACTAGCACTGCTCGAGGACGCCAAAATTGCGCCGGAACATGTCTCATTTATTGCCCACAGCACTACTCAAGCAACGAACGCATTACTTGAAGGTGACGTTGCGACCGTCGGCATTCTCGGCATGGGAGCGGGTGCTAATGCCTGGTTTGCCCGCTCTGCCACAAAATTGGGAGCGGTTGAAATAGCGCCAGGAAAATATATTTCTACCGAACACACCTTTTTGGACACGACAAATGGTGTCGACGAAGGCGCCATCAAGAAAGCAATCAAGATCCTCGTGGAGAAAGGCGCGCAAGCTCTGGCTATCTCAGAGGGATTTTCTGTCGATCAACCGCAAAACGAAGCGCATGCGCTTGAAATCGCTCGCAATATGGGGCTCATGGCTACATCGGGTAGCGAAGTCAGTCAATTGTACGGACTGAGAGTGAGAACGCGAACAGCTGTGATCAATGCCTCGATGCTGCCGAAAATGATCGAGAGTGCAGAGATGACCGAACGCAGTGTGCGAGAGTCCGGAATCCAGGCACCGGTAATGATTATGCGTTCTGACGGCGGTGTCATGGACATTCAAGCGATGCGCAAAAAGCCGATTCTGACCATGCTGTCGGGCCCGGCCGCTGGTGTCGCTGCCGCCACCATGTTCCTGCATATCTCAGACGGCATTTTTCTCGAGGTGGGAGGAACCAGCACCGATATTTCAGCCATCGCCAACGGTCGAGCCCTGATCAAATCGGGCGAGATCGGTGGAAACAAAGTCTATATGCGCACACTCGATGTGCGCACAGTTGGTGTCGCCGGTGGTTCCATGCCCCGCCTGGGCAGTAACAAAATCATCGACGTAGGACCTCGCAGCGCGCATATTGCTGGGCTCGGTTATGTTGCTTTCGCCGAAAAACTGGAAAACGTCAAACTCGAGACAGTGCAGCCATTAGCACATGATCCTGCCGATTATCTGGCAGTCGTGTCCGGGTCGACAAAAGCTAATCTTTGCTTGACGCCCACCTGCGCTGCCAATTTGCTTGGACTTGTGCCGCAAGACAATTGCGCCCGCGGCAATCTGGAGGCGATTCAAGAAACGTTCAAACAATTAGACAAAAAGTTAGGTTTGCCCGCGCAAGCATCGGCGAATCAGATTCTCCATCTAAGCGCTGCAAAATGCATCCCGACAGTTAAAGCCTTGCTCAGAGAATACAAATTAGATGCGGAACTCGTCACGCTCGTCGGCGGCGGGGGCGGAGCGGCGGCAATAGTGCCTTACGTCGCCAAAGAATTGAATATGAAACACACTCTAGCCCTCCACGCCGATGTCATTTCGGCAATCGGCGTCGCCCTGGCTTTAATTCGCGAAACTGTCGAAAGGCAGGTGATTAGCCCAAGCAAAGAAGAAATTCTGAGAATTCGCACTGATGCAGCCACTGCCGTGCAAAGAATGGGAGCCGATCCAAAAACTGTGGAAGTCCATTTGGAGATCGACAGTCGTACAAACACTTTACGTGCCACCGCCTATGGAGCCTCAAAGATTGTCGTGGGCGGCAACCACAAAGAGAAACTGACTGAAGATGAGCGAGTTGCGCTCGTTGCCGGTTCGATGCGAGTCGAAAAAAGCACAGTGCAATTGGCGGCAGAAAGTGACTTTTTTCGCGTTTACGCGGCTGAGCGAGCTGCCAGACATGGGTTGGGTTTACTGCAATCCAGTCAGAGGAGCTTTCGCGTCGTCGATGAGGGCGACAGCATCCGACTGCAAAGTAAGAATGGCCTTGTTGAAACCGCTCACGCTTCCACGGCCGAAGCGACAATCGCTGCTACGATCGAAAAATATGCTCAATGGGGCGATGCCGGCAAAATCATCCCGAATATCATTGTTCTGGCCGGGGCCAAAATTATCGACCTGTCCGGATTGCTCGATACCGACCAGGTCGTGGCTGTAGCCCGCACCGAACTGGAAAATTTACCCGCCCAAGAAAAAGTAATCGTGCTTGCCCAAATCAACTGAACCGCTCACGGATGGTGCAACTTTGACCGCAATCAATCAATCCGACGACTATCTGCGAGAAGATTTTCTGCGCGGGCTGGAAGAATTCAATCAGGGTGAATTTTTCGCATGCCACGAAACACTGGAGTCCGTCTGGAACCGGCAGACTGGTGTGGAGCGCGAATTCACACAGGGCATTATCCAAATTGCCGTGGCCTACTACCATGTCTTGCGCGGCAATCAGGTCGGCGCTTTGAAACTCTGGAAACGCGGACTGCCGCGTCTGCTCAAATTTCACCCCCGCTGCATGGGTGTGGAGGTTCAGCCGCTGGTCGAGACGGTCAAGAAAGCAATTGAGCAATGCCAGCAGGAGAACGGCGAAAGCAAACCGTATATACCCTTGCCGATAATCACGGTGATTTGAACAGTGATCTGGCGCTTGTGAAGATGATAAGTTGTTGAAAAGCTCTCAAGCAGTTATTATCACTTGTAGAAGTTTGCCTTGCTTGCCTCAGCCCTCGATAGCCGCCTTACCAGAATAAAAAAGAAAGTCCCGACGCAAGTGAAAACCAGTTACAACATATTGGTGGTCGACGACGAACAAGCGCACACCATGCTCATTTCGGAGCTGTTGCGCAAGGCCGGCTACGCAGTTGCCTCGGCTAACGATCCGTTCAAAGCCCTGGCCGCGTGCAAAGTGAGAACTCCGGATCTCGTCATTCTCGATTTGCATATGCCCTTGATGGGAGGCATGGACGTGTTTGACCGCTTGCGAGCGGAAGAAAAAACGTCGAACATTCCAATTATCTTCCTGGGCAACAAGGACAAGCCGGTTCCGCCCTTCAAAGTTGACGAGCCCAACAACGAAGACGTTCTCTTCAAGC
>CAJCHQ010000480.1 GCA_903970295.1 Bryobacterales bacterium | reverse complement strand
CCGCGCTGACAGCCATCTCGAAGTCCGCGCACGGACATGCCGTTTGCAGGTCTTCTTCGATTCGCTGACGCTCGTCGGCGGGTAATTTGTGAAAAAGTGATAGATGGGCCGGCACGATATTGCGGGCTGGCGGAAAATATTGCGTCCGCAAAGTTTGAAAATAGGCTGATGACTCGTCGTCAAGTAATGCCGTCACGAGAAGAGGACTAGTCGGATAAATCAGGTCACCCAAATTAACATCCCCAAGCTGAGTGCCTCTGCCAATTTCAAAAATTCTTTCAATAGTGCCGAGTGTTACGACACACCTGTTTGTGCTGATTGTTCTATACCCTTGCAGCGGGTCCGAATCTGACTTCCGTCAGGGTGCAGCACTTTGTAGATGTGGTGCGTCCGTGAACAAACCATTTTGCGATGGTGCGCACAGCAAGATAGGTTTCGATGCTGCTAAAAAGATTGTTCCAGATAGCGCAGAATAGCTCGAGACGACATGACCGAGCAAAATCCTTGAACTAAATATTCAGCATTTGAACTTACGTCGGGTCAAACCAGGCGAAAAGACGCAAGGCTGGCATTAAACACCACATGCGGTGCCAAATATTCTAATTGAGCAGTGCCTTGTCGAGATTCATTTGGACAATTCGACCTTCTTGCTTAATGAGGGAATATTGCACACAACCCAATAATTCGTTACCGCCCGGCGACCATGCCGCAAGACAAGCAAATACGGGGCGGGCACAACTTTCGGCAAATCCGCGTTGATTGAAATGCGTAACACGTCGTTTGTTCGAACCATCAGGATTCATGAGCCACCAGTCAGTGCCCAGGTTACGATTGCCCTGACATGTCATCCACATTATGTGGCGTCCATCCGGCGAATAACTCGCATGCTCGTGGTAGTTCTTTCCATCTGTCAGCATTTGCATATTTGAACCTTCGGCATCCATAACAAATATTTGCTGGTGGAAGAAACCACGCGTGCGGCAATTGCTGCAGAATATTATGTGGCTGCCATCGGGTGAGAAACCATATGTTTCATAGAATGCCGACCCTCCTGGTGTGAGGGTGCGAATGTTTTGAAGCTTGGGGCCTTGGGGTGTTTCGACAAAATCCGCCACCCTTATCGCCCAGCCATCAACTTTCAGCTTCTCGCTTGGTTTGATTTGCTCCGCCCACGCTAATTCGTTTCCATCGCGAGAAAACTTAGGAATGATCACTCGGCTCCAGCGAACATTTGGCGTATTAGTTAATCTCCAGGCTTTCGATCCATCGGCGAGCATCACCCACAGATCGGACCGCCCTCCAAATCCAGGGATGGCCTCGATGCTCAATCCCTGGTGAATCTTTTTCTCGGCCGCAAAGACGATATATTTCATCGATGGATGCCAGGTCGGTGTACCGGCGTGCCGGTGCGGCAAACCATTATCTAAAGTGGTCAAGCTTCGATCTTGGGTACCATCGGGACGACATACATGGATATTGTAATAACCATCCTGGTGTTTGCAATCGTAAACGATCAACTTTCCGTCGCGCGAATACTCAGAAGTTTCACCCTGCTTTCTGAATAACTGCAGACGAACTGGCCCGTCAATCACTGGTTTAATTAAATCGAGATCTTTCGATGAGGCAGCAAGCGCCTCCGGCACGGAATTTTGCAGAATCGTTGGCACGTCAGCGCCGGCTGCGAGCGCAAAACCAATGTACATCCAGACAAGCGCCAGTGCGAATCTAGACTTGCCCCGTATGATTGTATGTTTGATCACAGCTTAAGTTTCCGAAGTTACTAAACTGGCAGAGCTTGCAGCGCGTCTCGAAGCGCCTTACAAAGTCAAAAGCTCTTCGTAGAAGGCTCCGTAACTCCGGCCTTTATCAATCAAATGTACTTCGAGAATCCAGTGTCGCGTTTCACCATTTATATCCGGGTCGCGCATTGACCTGTGATTCTCCAGACAAATGTAGTTATCGTCTTTTTCGCCGAGCCGTTTCTCGTGTGGGAAGGCGCCAATCAAATGACCAGCGTGAGGTCCGCCATAGAGCCAACCACGTTGTTCGCTACGACTCACGACATCTGCGTACAGTTCGGAGCCAGTGATACTGGTGTTTCTGGAAAAATATTCTTTACTCTCGCGAAAGATTGTTGCCAGATCCGAAACCATCCGGCGCTTGTCGGCATTGTTGCCCAACAGGCAGGTTCTGCCAAAGTCTGCTTCGTATTCCTCGAACACGGGTCCAAAATCGAGGAAGACCAAATCGTCATCTTGAATGATCAAATTAGGAGGATTTTCACGGTAGGGACAAAGGGCATTGACGCCGGCACGCACGATGCGCTTATGCCAGTATTTTTTCAGCCCAAACATCTCTTGCGCAAGATCGTGAATCTTCTCGTTCAGCTCTTTTTCACTGATACCGACGGCAATCAATCCACGCTTTTCAGTCTCTTCGAATAAGCGCGCAGCTTTTGTTTGAGCCTCAATTAACTTGTCTTCCAGACAAAAAGAAACAGTCATACTTCCTCAACTTTCGTTTGCTGGCTTGCAATTATACTTCCTCTCATTGTGCCACCGCTAAAATCAAGTTTTTTTGCGCCTATACAATTTGTAGATGCTGTTCGTGCTAATCAGCTCGTAATCCTGCATGTGTCTGGCGATGAAGCCGTGCCTTGCCAGATAGATCGACATAACGATGTTCCTATCACCCCGCTCGAACAGCGAATTTTCGAGGGCGATCATCTTCGGTTTGTTTGTGGAGATATCGTCGGCTACGTTTTGGAGAGTCTGCGCGACTTCTCGATCGAGTCTCTGTTTTTCCAGCGCGTCAGTCGATCGTTTCTTCCAATATTCAAGCATGGGGATAGGAAACATGTGCAAATAGCGAGAGCCGGGTAAAAGGTACAACTGCGTCAGAAGCGGATAGGCCGGATACAAACTGCACCCGAGAACGAGGACTTTGTCGCCTGGCTCTACTTGACCGTCGAAATCTTTTACCAGATGGTAGCTTTCGTATAGCGATGCCGAGTTTCGACAGCTGGCAGCAATCAAGAAAACGAAAATAAGAAATCCAGCCACAGTAGACAATAAGGCCCGGCGATCGAAGCGGCCGAAATCATAAACAACTCCATATTCCAGACAAACGAGAAAAAAAATGCCGGAAAGCATTGGAATTGTGTGGTTGCTCCACCCCTTGTGCTGCAGGACAAATATCAAATAGCCGCCAATCGTCCAGGCGG
>CAJCHQ010000479.1 GCA_903970295.1 Bryobacterales bacterium | reverse complement strand
AACCGCCAAAAAAGCCAGTGTCAAGCTTGGTTCGCTACTCGGGGCCATCGACCCTTTCGATACCTGGCATCTCTTGCACGACATTCCCTTGCTGCCATCGGCGAATGGAACGCCAATCTTCAAGGAGGGAGTGGTTGTCGGCATGCACTGCGGGGTCGTGCCTTCCTCGCCGGAACTGGAAAATCCTACAGCTATCCTCCAGCAAATGCTCTGGATCGATGCCTTCACTGAATGCCTCAATGCCGCTGGCGAAGTTGCACTAGTCCGCAAATTGACCGCACCCGATATCATGCCACCAGAGGCGACAGTGGATACAGTGCCACCAGGTTGCTCCGAGATCGCCGCGCTTAAATGTCCGCGCTGCGGAGAGAACACATTCGAATCAGCTCGAGTCTGCCGAAAATGCAGACTCAGTTTCATTCCCGAACCAAGCAAGAAAAAGCCCTCGAGGCTTGGGAAATATGCCCTAATAGCTCTGTCATTGATCGTTCTGACAATCTTCGCTGCCGCCGGCTTCGCCTGGTCACGACTTCCTTCACCCAATTTCGAAAAATACCAACTGACACTTTTACCAAACAAACCCTGGTTGACACTGACGGTGATGCTTCTGACCGATGCTAAAAATGTAGTTTGGGAAGCGAGGGCGCCCGGGGCTCCGTTTAAAAATGGAGACGTCATCTCGTTCAAAATCGATGCCAAAAAGCAGAGCTATGTCTATTTGCTTTTCGCGGGAACGGGCGCATCCGAGGCTTCTTTAATGTATCCCTATGAGAATCAGGTCAATTTGTTGCGAGAAGGCGCTTCCGATCATACCGAAGTCGGCATGGAGTTGGATCCACCGTCAGGCCCTGAAACGGTAATCGCCTTTGCCAGCGAACAACCGCTCGAATGGTTGAAAGAGACAAATAACATCGACAGTGCTTATCGGTACGCTCACCAGCTTTTAGAAAGCACACATGCCGCATCGGGAGTGAACATCAGCGTGGCGCAGTTAGAGTCTTCTCTGTCTTCCCAGGTGCAATCAACTACCGATGCGGCCAAATCAAACGTCTTCATTACTTCCGTCACAGTCAATCACGAATAAGTGCGCCAGTCGCTCCAACTAGTGCGTCGGATGCCCTTCAAGTGCGCTGATGCGTTTTTCGTGATCTCTGAGCATTTTTTCCTGAGATGAGAAATAAGGCACTAACATCCCAAACAACACAGACGGGAGGTCGCCGAATCGGCCCTCGAGCACGTCGAATCGATGATTCGTAGTCTTCATATGTCCATCCAAAGTAAGGACAACGCGGTCGACACGTTCGTTCAAATGCGCAATATCTTCGCTCAAAGATTTAAGAGTAATTTTCTTCATGAGATAATCGCTCCTAAATAATTAAACGTAGCGAGCCGCAATAAAGTTCAATAGATTTAGCTAAATTGTGGCAATCGTGGCATGGAGGAGTTGGACGACTGGCGCTCCAAGCCGACTTGACCGCCATAAGCTTCGCCATCGCTATAGGCATCTTCGTCAATATATACGGGGCGACTGCGAAACCGGCTCAAATTCTTGGTAGCAAGATGCGCCTGATTGGCGCGCTCGAATTGATTGCGCACGACGATCAAATTAGTGCCGGTACTGGCAGCCGCCAGTTTCTTCTCGGACTCTCGCATCTCCAGAGCCCGCTCGAACAAACGGTCTGCGGCACCACGCCTGAAACTGCGGCGCTCGTAGGGATCTTTGTACAATCGATTGCTTTCTTTTCGCACCGAATCAATCAGCCATGTTGCCACTTCCATAGTCACCGCGATGTTCTCGGCGGTGCCCACAAAGACCGGACTGCGTTCGATGTTGCCGCTCCAGGTGCGCGTTCCGACCATGTAGTAATCCGTGTAATACAACTTGCAAGCCGCGCTCAACACATTTCGAATCCATGGCTCGAGTTTAAAGTTGGCGGTAATTTCTTCAGGCTGAATGTCCAGGCTGGAACTGTCGACCTGGGTCAGGCTCAAACTGTGCTTAGCCAGCAAATCCATAGCCGCTTGCATAGCCACATTGCGTTCATGCTCGTGCGAATTCTTGTTGCTGTCGGCAAGCGCCAACAACTTTCTGATTTTCTCAACAATCGATTTATCCACGCTGCCATTGACTGAGGCTGATTGCATATCCAGGTACCTATCAGAAGCTTTAATTGGGCAGAGAATGCACTCGGCTTCCCGGGTGCAACCTCTTGGCGATGACTGAACTACCGCTTCATTTTAGTCGCTTGAGCAGCCACGCGCCAGCAATTACAGCTAATTTAAACGCGCATATTCAAGACAGAGCGAATTAATATCCAATCGAGTCTATTTGTAGTAATACTCGAGCAATATCGTTGGCGATCCGCCAAAATGTGAGAATCTGGAAACCGAGGATATACGAATGAAGTGCTTTCGCCACCCAGAAACTGATGCAATGGGAATTTGCAAAAGCTGTTCGAAGGGTATTTGCACTTTATGTCTGGTGGATGTCGGCAAGGGCTTAGCCTGCAAAAACTCATGCGAAAAAGATGTGCTGGTATTGAAGCAATCAGAGGCACAAGCCCACGGCAGCGGTATGTTTGTGCGACCGATTGTCGCATCAATCGGGTCGCTAATGATGTTCAGCATGGGCGTCAGCAGCCATCACTTTTTTCTACCAGCGGTGACAGCCAGTGCGCTGTTTGCGGCTCTGGCTTTCTGGGAGACCAACCGCGTGCTCAAAACGCGCCGGTCCAAATTGCCTGGTGCCGAACCACCCGTGCACGAAATCGACTTTCTCGATCATGAGTTCAAAAAACTGGAACGGGATACTAAACAGAATCAAAGTTGAACCCCGACTCGGTTATGAACTTATTGAACTTATTGAGTTTTTTTATTGAATCATTCCGGCCGGCACGCCGTTGGGATATTTCTGAGCAATTTCCTGCTTGATTTCAGTAATGCGATGATCCGGGTTTGGATGAGTGCTGAAGAATTCAGGAGTACGAGACTTGCTCAGCTGAGCCAGAATCTCCATCACCTTGATCATTGAACGTGGATCGTAGCCCGCATCAGAAGCGAATCGCACACCGAGTTGATCGGCCTGCAACTCATCGTTGCGACCAAATTTGAGGTTGACCACTTGCGCGACTAGCATCGCCATCGCAGCCGTGTTGTTCGAAGAGCGGTCATTAGGATCATAGCTAGCGATTACCGCAGCCCCAGTCAGCCCTTGCGTCAGTTCTTGCTTCGCCAGTTGCTGAGCCGAATGGCGCGCTACAACGTGCCCGACCTCGTGAGCGAGCACGCACGCCAGTTCACCTTTTGTTTTCAAATGCTTATACAAACCTTCAGTGATAAAGACTTGCCCGCCAGGCAAAGCAAAGGCATTAACAGTTTGATCGTCAGCCAGCAGATGAAAATCATATTTATAAGGAGTCTTCGCGGCATCAGTTTTAGTGACCAACTCGTTTCCCGTTTCAGTGACTGCAGCCTGCCCCGCAGGGTCGCCCGCGGGACCACCATACTGGTGCTCCATCTGAGGCACTGACTGCAAGCCGAGCGCGATTTCCTGCTTGGGCGTGATATCGACGTGCTGTTTCTGATTGGTGACTGGGTTGTAGACTGAGTTACTAAAATAGGCAATCAAGGAAAAGCCGGCGATGATCAGGGCTATGATCAAGCGAGGACTGATCGAAATCCCGCGGCCGGCGGCAGATGGTTCTTGCATAAATTCGGCGCCTTTTTGTAAATCAACTGACTCTCACCCCTGACGTAGTGGTGGCGGTTCGGTGCCTGACTCAAGATAAGAATTCAGGCAAGTGGTGAAAAACCTTCAAAGCGCCACTATTTGACACTTCGCGCACTTTTCAAAAGGCGCCCGATATAGAGAGCGACAAGGCTACCGCCGCCTAAAACAAACGCCATGGCGTACAAAGATGCCGAAAAGTTCGTTGTGTGAGTTTTAACAACGCCGACCATCCATGGTCCGGCAAAACCACCGGTGGTTCCGACTGAGTTGATCAAACCGATGCCACAGGCGGCGCTAGCGGGGCTGAGAAATTCCGATTTGAGCGCCCAGAATGGTCCGACCGTCCCCCACAAACCAAAAGCAGCAAGGCTCAGGGCAAAAAGGCAAAGCCAGGGATTGTGCATGACGCCGGCCAGGATCAACCCAACTGCAGCAATCGCGGCGGCGGCGGCTAGATGCCACGTGCGCTCTTGCGAACGGTCAGAGCTGCCGGCGATCAAAATCATACCAAGAGCCTGGCACACTGCCGGTAGAACCGACAGAAGCGCCGTCTGCGAATCATTATTGCTGCCAAAACTTTTAATGATCTGCGGCAACCAGAGTTGAAAACCATACATGCCGAGATTCATGGTGAAATACATCACCGCGAGCAACCAGATGCCCGGATGCACAAAAGCATCGAGCACACTGCCTTTGTGACCCGCAGCCATTTGCGCCCGTTCCTCGGCGAGGACAGACTGCAGCTCTTGGCGCTCGTTTTCCTTCAACCATGTTGCTTTGTCTGGAGAATCAGTCAAATAGAAGTAGACGATCGCACCCAGCACCACCGCTGGTGCACCTGTAACCAGAAAAAGCAATTGCCAGCCAGGCAGACCCATGACGTTCATTGATAAAACTTTTGCCGCCAGCAAGGCGCCGACGACCCCAGCAACCGGTATAGCCGTCATAAATCTAGCCACCGCCGTGCCTTGATCTTTTTTCGGAAACCACTGGCTGAGGTAAAAAATCATTCCCGGAAAGAAACCAGCTTCGGCTATGCCAAGCAGCAGGCGCAAAATATAAAATTCATTGGGCGTTTTCACGGTGATCATGGCAATCGTGATCGCTCCCCAAACAAGCATGATGGCTGCGATCCAGCGCCTGGCGCCGACTTTTGCCACCATCAAATTGCTGGGGATGGCAAAAATCGAATAGCCCGCAAAAAAAATGCTGGAGCCAAAACCGAAAACATTGTCGTCAAAATGCAGGTCGCTATTCATTTGCAGTCCAGCAAATGAAACGTTGATCCGGTCAAGGTACGAGACCACGTATAAAACAAGCATAAAAGGAATCAAGCGCGAGCTGACTTTGCTGAGCACTTGCGGATCCAATTTGCACCTATCGATGGGCCTGGGCAGCGACTCTGAGCTGTGGCGGGTTCATCATTCTAATACGATTCGGGCCAGACCTCGAAACGAGATGGGAACTTCCCCATTGGAATAATGAGAATGTGGCCGTAATCTCCAGACGTTGGCAACCAACTCAGAAATCAACTACGTCTAGCTTTAATTAAATATCGCAACTTAATGCCTCCGGGGGGGGGCGCATTGGTGGAGGATTCGCCATGACCATTCCCCTTGAAGGCGACGCTAAGGCCTGCAATCCCAAAGATCAAGCGCAACATTGCGACCTCTACGTCGCCGCGATGCCGCCCGTACCAGTGAGACAGAGTGCGGAGGTGAAAACGGACGCAGCGCAGCCCCAGACAATACAAGTCAATCTCGTCCTGTCGACGCCGCAGGCCCAACGCGAACCAACACATTTGAAAGTTCACCACAATCCAGCCAGCATCGTGGTGCGCGCCATCGGTCATTTTGGCAAAGAGTATGCTCTCGGCGTCAGAGACAGCGTCAAGCCGAGAAACCTGGGCATGGAAACTTTACCCATCGCTCTCAACGAATACAACGCAATCAGACTGGGCAATGGCCTGAAGCAACTTGGACAAGGCGAAGAGCAACTGGCGGCTGGCGAACAACAACTTGGCGCCGGACTCAGTCAGCTGGGTTCGGAGTTAGGCGCATTACAGGGGGCCGGTTCCAGTGTCGCCGGCGCGGCCCTCAGATCACGCGTAGCCTCGGTTGCTCGCAGTGAAGTTGCCGCACCGAAAGTAATAGTTGGAGCCCATGCTAATGGCGCGATCACTTCAGACGGACTAGCATCGACCGCCCCCCGCGCAGCCACGGTCACTGCTGCCGGGAGCGAAGCAGCCATAGCTACGCCGACCCAAGTGGCGTTGCCCAATGGCTCTATGTTAAGTGTATCGGTGTCATCACTCACTGCCGGATCACGCGGAGACGGAGCAGCTTTAGCTCAAATCAGCGCACCGCTGACAATCGACAATCGGATTCAATTACTGCCCAACGAAGGAATCAATGCCAATGGCGATATCGTCGCCATGACACCGAAGCAACTAGCCAAAGCCCACGAATACGCGACCCGGTCGGCAGCCGAAGAAATGAATTTAAAGGGCGCGACGGATCAATATAACGCTCAACTCATAGAAGCCCAAAAGGC
>CAJCHQ010000478.1 GCA_903970295.1 Bryobacterales bacterium | reverse complement strand
ACCTACCGATTGGCTTACGCGCGTAATGGGCTGGGAATTCGGACAAAAAGACCCGACGTTTGACTCGACTCAATACTTGATTGACACGCTCTCGGCGTACCACAGAGCCGCCGACGCTCGCAATTGACAACCGGTGCCGGCGATTGCGGCAATCTTAGTCCAGTGGCAGGTTTTTCGACCCGGGAGGAAAACCCGCAAATCGCACCCGAGAGATTTGCTCGCCCACAAAATCCTTAAATGCCTGAACAGGCGTTGCTTTTGCGGCCCGGGAGAAAAGCCTGTATTTTCCTCCCTACCTCATCGGCAGCGGCAGAAATTTAATTGCTTGGATAGCAATTCTGAGACGCTGAGAATCGAATTTGGTTCGGCGAACTACCCATCGAGGCATTTGGGCATCAAAGTTGCGCGTCTCTGACACCAGCTTGATATTTTAAGCTTGTGTTGAGTATCAGTTTGGGAGCTTGTTAATATGGTCTGGTATTCGCTGATTGGTCCTTCGAGCCCTGTTTACTCTTGGGAAACTTAGGACCGGTGCACGCGTCACAAGCACTGAAACTCACTGAATTTTCACAATTTCCTCGTTGAATGCTATAAGTGTCTGCGTTCGCTCGGCTCAATCGGGTGTGATTATGTCCAACGCAAAAATCATCAAACTCTTTTCAATCGAGGACAACCCGGTTATAACTTTCCGTTTGAGGGCTTTCTTGAGTCAGATAGGAGACTTCAATCTGATCGGCGAAGCGACGTCAGGACTGAACGGAGTGAAACAAGTGCTCGACTTGCAGCCGGATGTGGTGCTGCTCGACATTGGACTTCCCGATGTGGACGGTATTAATGTCGCACGCGAGGTCAAAGAAGCACTGCCTGAGACTCGCGTTCTGATGCTCACTGCCAGTGAAGATGCTAAAGACATTTTCCAATCGCTTGATGCCGGCGCCGACGGATATGTCCTGAAAGGTAATTATTCGCTCAGTCTAGAGATGGCAATTCGAAGTGTTCAGATTGGCTCGGTTTGGCTCGATCCAGCTATCGCCAAAATGGTACTGCGACGCACAAAACAATCGATCGAGCTCGCACCCCTAAAGTCAGACTCTTTTGCAACAGAAGCAATCGACCGACTTGACCATGTAGCCGCGAGCAACTGCAAAGACGGAGTCTGTCTTATCGAGCCAGAATTCATGCACAAACTCCGTCAATTGCACCGGAGTCAGGCGAGCAGCCGAGTAGCCGGCCAGGTGAGTAGTCAATCTTCTTCAGACAGCTAGCTGCGTCTCGCTGCGTTCTACGTTGGCTGCATCCTGCGTGTGACTGCGTTCTACGTCGGGCTGCATTCTGCGTGTGGCTGTGTTCTGCTGCTCTCTGCGTTCTAATTGCGACGACTCAATTCTGCTCTGATTTGTTTTAGACCGTCTATCGCCACTTCATCTCCCTCGTTCAGGCCGGAGACGATCTCTACCGCGTCATTGGTCTCACCACCAATGGTGACATTTCTCTCCTCAAAGCCACCGTCATCGGTTTTTACAAAAACCTCAGCTTGTTCCTTGCGCTCGCTAATCGCACTCTTCGGGCAAGTGAGAACACGCGCGGGCTGTGCTTCGAGGTCTATCTCGGCAGACATATCCTTTTTCAATTTGCGATCTGAGTTAGCCAGCTGAGCACGAATAGCAACCGTATGCGTTTGCGGATTGACCTGATCGCTAATGAAGTTGATGGCGCCCATGAAGTGTTGTGATCGATAGCTGGGCACATGAATTACGACTTTGCTTCCGAGTTTTACCCGCGAAAGATGCGCTTCAGGCAGGTCTGCTCGCACGATGACAGTAGACAAGTCAGTTATAGTCAAAATCGGTTTGTCCGGCTGAACATGCTCTCCAGCCTCTACTTCTTGACGGCTGACCACTCCCGAAACAGGCGCATGGATGCGTACCTCGCCTGTCAATCTCCCTGTGCTCAATGTTTGTTTGACCATCTCGGAGCTCATACCTAAAAATTCGAGACGCTGCACAATCGTATCCAGATGCTGCTTCGCACGCTCGACTTCGGCTTTAGCCAGCTGAAAATCGTGTTGCATTAGTGGCACATTTTTGTACAGAGATTGTTCTCGGGCTAGATCACCGGCTGCCTGATCGAACACAGCCTGTGCGTGAGCCAGTGCGGCTCGGGCTGCATTGAATTCTCTTTCGGAAGTGATTTTTTCCTTATACAACTCTTGCACTCGCTTGAACTCGCTTTCTGCCAGATCACGCTTGACGCGCGCCTCTTTATCCTGCGCCTTAGCATCAAACAAAGCTTTTGGACGCTGCATCTGCTCTTCGTAGATCATCTCTTCGCGCTGCTGATGAGCCTTGGCCATCTTCAGCTTAGACTGAGCTTCCAGCAATTCGGCTTGCATCTCGCTTACATCTTTGCTGTCAATGATCGCCATTGTCTCTTTGATTGCAACCGCCTGCCCGGGCTTAGCAAGAATCTTTTTGACACGACCGGCGATGCGCGAAGAAACATCCACTTCTTTGCCGAAATCAGGTTCGATCGTCGCCCGCAAATTGAGTGGTAAAGCAAGTTCCTCAGCCTGTATCTTCGCCGTCGGCACCTGCAAAGGAGCAGTCCGATGGCCAAACTGTGTCCCAAGCGGCCGCGTTGTCGAGGGCTTAACCAACGTTGGCTCAGATGTCGTTTCCGGCTTAGCACAACCGCTGAGGGCACAGATCGAAGCGCCGATAAAAACGCCCATCGTGCGGTTTTTCATTACTCTCGATGACAAACCTGGAAACATTTAGCCCGTTTGATGTTTGCGCCTTCTTGCAAAGCATAACAACTTTGGCGGGCGCATAAAGCTAAAATATGTGCCGGAGGAGAGAATTCGTGCGACTAGACAAGTGGCTAAAAGTTTCGAGATTGATCAAACGGCGCACAGTGGCGCAGATGGCGTGCGATCAAAATCGTGTTTTCATAAACGACCGCGTTGCAAAATCGTCGGTTGAAGTCCGAGTTGGTGACAAAGTCCATTTAGAGCTGGGTTCACGCGCGCTTACCGTCAGCGTCATCGCCGTTCCAGCGGGGGCAGTGGCAGCTCAAGAAGCATCCGGACTCTACGACGTCGTCGAAGAGATCAGACGCCCACCTGAAGTTTTGGAATGGTTGGGCGAAGACGCTGATTTTCCGACCAAATAGGTCAAAAGGCTGGTCGCGTGCTGGTCGTCGAAAGGTCGATTGGTGCATTCGGCGACTTTGCAACAACAGACTCGTTCATAACAGTCGCTACACGGGGAGCCAGACGCTCAATAAATTTGCAAGCGCCGAGACCGCTCAGATGCACCTGATCGACGAAGTCCGCATCGGCGAACGCCATGGATTGCATATCGATAAAGGTGGCGCCCCTGGTGGCAGCAAGCTTGCTGACGTCTTGACTGTAAATATTATAGAAATTTGGTGGC
>CAJCHQ010000477.1 GCA_903970295.1 Bryobacterales bacterium | reverse complement strand
TAATGCCCAATTTTGTCTGGCGGCTATGTATTTATTAGGAGTCGGTGTCGAAAAATCACCTGATAAAGCCTTGCAATGGTTCCTCAAAGCAGGTGAACAAGCTCACCCGAAGGCTCAGTACAATCTTGGGGTAATGTACATGTCGGGGCTGGGCACTCGCCAGGATGAAAAAGCGGCAATCGAATGGTATCGCCAGGCTGCCGCTCTCGGTCATGAGAAAGCTCAAGAGACCTTGCTTGAACTGCAAAGAAACTGAGACTAAGGACTGTTCAGCTCAGGAAATCAAAATCTGCCGCATTTTGGGGTCGCGCAGGCGCCAGATGGCGGCGTCGGTAAGGAAGTGATGGAAGTTCACACAGGCTGTCACGACTGAGAATATGACCATGTAGTCGTAACCGAATTTGGTGAAGAAGTCTGGGATACCGACATAGATGAAACAGCCGCCCATGATCGTCATCATTATCCATTTGATCGCCGGCCATGTAGTCAGCAATCTGGCTATCTGATTGGTGCCCATGCCTTCGGGCATGCCCTTTTCTTTCAGGTAGTAGGAAAGCGATACCATACAATACTGGGCACCATGCAGAAACGGTGTGCCCCAGAGCCAGAGAATGATCGTGCTGTAGCCGGTCGCCACTGCCAGAGCCCAGACTCCCATGAGCATGGCCACGCAGGGCATCGGTATCAACTTTCCTTCCAAGAGATATTTGCGCACTACGACACCGCCAAAGGCGATGGAAACCGCACCGACAAATATTTGCGAAAGGTAGTGAATCGGTCTCGGCAAATCGGCAAAGGGGATAGGAATTCCCCACACATCACAAGCACATAACTCACGTATGCACAGTAAGCGTGTGATTACGAAGAGAGCGATGGCTGTAAGCAGCAGTTTGAAAATTTGTTTTTCGCGCACGCTCATGTTGTAACCTTGCTTGTAGCAATAGATGAGCGATACGCCATAGGTCTGCGATGTGTAGTGCTGAAATACCCACATCATGTGCAGGTAGACGTAGACACCCATCAGTGGCGGGTAGATCAGTGCGCTGGCAAAAAGAATGAAAGGCATAACCGCCAGGTACTGACCATAAAATTTGAACTGGGCGCGACTTTCAGGCGTCGCATACACCCTCATATAGGTGGCTGCGGTATGGGCGTTCGAGAAAATGTTCGGAGTAATGACCGAAAGGAAAACAAAAAGCTTAGTCAGGCCGGAATTCACTGCCGGCATTGTCGAGAACTGAAAGTTATTTTCTGCAATCGGATTCCAGCCATAGGCAAAGACGTGCATCAAAAGCATCAGCCAGAAGGCGCCGCCATAGATGCAGACGAAATCGATTACCGGACTGATAATCCAGGGATAAGGTTTGGTGGCAGACTGAGCTGCCGGCTCTTTGACTATGCTAGAGATGCGCGAAGCTTGCGCGAAATCGCTGCTGACCATCTGCTTTGACCACTGCCAGTAACTACTCCTTTCTATTGTGCCATATGGGCCAGACCAGTAAACTGCTTTCAGAGTCTGGCGGCGGGTCGAATTGCCCATGGGTCAGCTACAAGAACAGCCAAAATGACCTGAGTAGCTGGTTAGGGGTCGGAAAAAAGGATTCCCCTTTTTTGGCCAGACCCACCCAACCCCAAAAAAGGGGAATCCTTTTCTCCTCCCTTGCAATCTAAAGTTTGGTCGATTTAGGCATCAGTGTGTAGTAGGTCAAGCCGGAAACGATGAAGCCGACGAACCAGGCAGTGTCGTAAAGGATTTTCAGCGAGGGAATAAATGCCCCGACCCAGGCAAAGAGGCAGCCCAGCAGTGTGGCTACAACTGCTGGCCAATTCCAGCCCCTGGCATATTGGTATTTGCCGTCGACCAGATACAAATCCGGGAGCGCGAGATTCTTTTTCTTAATCAGCCAGTAATCGACAATCAAGACTCCGGCGATGGAACCGAGACCACCGGAATAACCGACCAGCCACTGGAAGATGTAGCCGCTAGGGTCGGCAAGCAGCCGCCAGGGCTGCATCAAGATGCCGATCATGCCTGTGATCAACCCACCGGTCTTGAAGTTGATCCATTTCGGAAAGGCGTTGGCAAAATCGTTCGCCGGGGACACGACATTGGCGGCAATGTTCATGGAAAGGGTGGCGATAGCGACAGTAAACATTGATATTGCCACCACCAGCGGTTGCTTAAACTGACCGATCAATTTGACTGGATCCCAAAGATCGTTGATCGACGAGTGAGGATAAATCGTGATTGCAGCCGAAGTAATGATTACGCTCATTGCGGCAAAGACTGTCATGGCAGAGGGGAGAGCGATTATTTGCCCAGTGGTTTGTTCGCGCTGGCTGTGACCGTATCGTGTGAAGTCTGGCATGTTCAAGGACAATGTCGCCCAAAAGCCAACCATCGCTGTTAACGATGGTAAAAAAGTGGCAAAAAATTCGCCGGCACTCTTGAATTTTGATGGCTCGGAGAGCAAAGTTCCGAACCCGTGCGCATTGATAATGGCCCATGCGCAGAGAATCGTCATCATCAGTGTAACGAATGGTGCGGCAAAGCCTTCGATTTTTTTCAGAAGATCCATGCCGCGATAGATGACGTAGATGTTCAAGCTCCAGAATGTGAAGAATGACAACCATTCGCTGCCCGTATGTTCGAAGACCATCCCTCCGATCAGGGTTGACCAATTAGGCATCACTGCCAGCATGAATGTGTTGAGCGCCTGACCG
>CAJCHQ010000476.1 GCA_903970295.1 Bryobacterales bacterium | reverse complement strand
CGCAAGCGCTCCTCAACATCAGGCATATCTTGCGGCTTCAAATTTTGCATGACGCTCGGTCTATATGGATTATCCGCACGCAACACATTGAGTAATGCAGGATCACCCTGTGGATGATTTCTCAAATTGTTGAGCACTGCCGCCCTGTAAATAGCTACGTCAGGTTGAACTTTTCCGGTTTTGACTATGCCGAGCACGCGAGATCCTAATTCATCAATGTCGGCAGATGAATACAGATCTCGTCCTGATGTCGTCGCCACTGCTTTCCAGAGAGCGAAAGTCATGGTCTGGTCATTTTCAGTCCCCTCCATCGCGGACCGCAAAAATGCCAAACGATCTTCTTTACTCGCGCCTTTCAAGCGGGCGCAAACTGCACTTGTAACGTCAGATACCAGTCGCTCCTTTTCTTCACTCGACAGAGCTTGAATCTCGGGACTATTAAGAGTTTTAGCCACATTGACATAATCTGTGGGCGGCATTTCGTCGAGGAACCAACGTCGCTCGGCCAGAGGCACTTCATGCAGATCCTTCGCCGTTAGATCGCCAGAGCCAAGACGAACCAGTTGTCGCTCACCACTACCAGCAGTGGCATTTAAACCGCCCGCTGTGGAAAGAAGAATCTCCTCCCCATGACTGCCAGCCGCCAAGTAAACATGATCGGTATTGGTCAGCGGAAACTTGTTGCGCAAATCAGCCGGCAATTGATCCGGATCGCAAGTGGCAATAACATCTGCAGATGCAGCCTGGGCGTGATCGATCGCTTTTCCCGTGCGGTGCTCGATATACATCGATTCAACCGGCCCGGTGGTACCATCGGCACGCACTTCCTGAACTGAAACCGTGCCAGCCTTGTTGCCATTGGCGGCATCACGGAAGCGGGCAATAACGTCGTTGCCACCAACGACTCGGTATCTCCGCACCTGGGGTTTATCACCACCATCGTTTTGAGATGGCTCAGCCAGATCGCGACTAATCGGCTTGCGTGCTTTTCCTCCATCGCCTCCCGGTTCGTTATCCTGGGTGCGGTCAGAACCGGGTCTGAGGTTTTCGGGCTCACGCCTGACGAAAGGCATGACATTGTCTTTTGCACCAGTGACTGGCTTGCTTGCCTGCGCATCGATGACATTGCCGCGCGTGTACAGAACAGGCGCACCGTCGCGACCGACAGTGACTGCACCCCCGGATATGTGATCGGTCATGACGACCTGCCCATTATCAAGTTGACGCACGGTACCGACAAACTTATGAGGGCCGTTGGGGCCATCGACCGTCCAGGTCTCGGCAGCGTTGGCGTCACCCGTGGCAGTGCGTTTCATCGACAAGCCGTTGGCAAATTCGAGGTGATCGGGCGGCGTATGCTCTGCCCCTACAGGTGGTGCCTCATGAGCACCGGCAATGCGAATTTTACCCAGCGAAGAAAAAATCGGCATAGCCAGATGGGCGGCCGCAGAAAAGACAGCACCACCAATGGCGCCTTGCCCAGCAGCCGCCACAATCCGATCGGTGAATGCTTTCATATTCTCATCGACTGAACGATGCGGATCATAGTCCATCGGCAAAGTCACAGCCTCTGAGGCCACATTCGCTGCAGCGCCGATGCCAGCGTTTTGAGCAACATCGGCACCAGCCTTGGTGGCATAACGGCCAGCCCGCCTAGCCAAGCTTGCGCCAGTTTCGTCAGCCCCATTTGCCACGTGCGCAGTCGTCGCTTCTCGGCCGACGGCTTGGACTTCGTGTTCGATCATCCGTGTGCCTGCTTGTCTGACGCCTTGGGCCATCGATTTAGCCATGGCTTGCACAGCTTGCTCTTTGATTGCTTCGGAAGTTCCCTCCTTGAATGGAATCAATGCCATCAATTGAGGAGCGCTCAGTGGTTTATTTTCGGCTAGACTCTGCATCATCGCCCGGGCAAGATTCTGCGTCTGACTTGCTTCAGACCCGACAAGATACTGTGAAAATTCACCAGTAAGCGACTTCATGGTGTCAGAGGCAACCGTGTTAGTGGCTTTGAGCGCGCCTTGCAATTGGGTCGGAGTCATTCTCGCAAGCACCATCGTCATGGCGCCCTGTACAGCGTCTCGTGAAACAGAGCGGAGATCGTTTTTCGAGTCTGCGCCCTCCATCACGCGCGTACCGACGACCTTAGTCGTGGCACCAATTGCTGAAGATGTGAGCAGAAATTCCAGGCTGACGCCGCCTGAAGGCACCGCTGCGGCGAGACTGGCAGCAGTCAAGGCGACGTTGACGACGGCTTCTGACGCCGCCACTTTTTGCTCTCTGAATTTCTCGATTGCTGTTGCATACTGATTGACCAGGGCATCTTTTTCAGCCGGAGACAATTCCTCAAACTTACTGGTGCGCTCGGCCACCGCTGACGCTTCTCGATCTAAAGCGCGTTCAGCCGTGTCTGAAGTTCCATCCCAGAGCCCCGAGCGCATAATGATGTCTGCCGCGCCTGTATGCGCTCTCATATCCTGATCGACCAGGTCCTGGTGCTGATCGAAAGAAGACACTTGTCCAGGTGTGAGGAGATTCTTAATGATCACCCCATCGGTGGCGTGCCCGTTGTCCCGAACGCTCTGTTGCAAATCGACATCCAGACCGGATTGATATCTCTCTCTATAATCGTCTTTGAGTTGATTGAGTTTGGCGGGATCGTTATGTAAATCGGCTAATCTGTGCTTAACGTCATCGAGAGTGCCGTCGCCATGTGCAGCCAGATACAGCTCGTCGACTAGTTGCAGCTTGCCATCGTTTTTCAAGCCAACAGCAAGAACTTTTTCCTCATCATCGGTCAGTTTGCCCAAAACCTGCTGTCGCAACTGTCGATCAGCATCAGTCTGAGGATTAGTCAGACGGCTGCGCTCGTCTTTTGATGCACCCAACGCTGCGTCCAACAACTCGCGGTGTTTCTGCCCCAAGTTCAGTGAGGTTTGAAAGTCTACTTGACCGTGGGTAAATAATTGGCTCTGGATTAGAGTCTCAGCATTGCGAGCAGCTGAGTAGTCAGCTGGCGCACGACCTCTTGCAGTCGGCGGATATTTTTTATAGCAAGCCTGCGTGAGGAGATCCTGCAACAACGATGCTGGAGGCTTATCCGGCTCGTTTTTTAGAGCCGCTAAAAGCTTCGGATCTTCTTTGATCGCGGTCTGCATACTCGCTACCAGCTGTGGCAGATCGGCGCCTTGCACACCGCTAAGAAGAACTCGATCGAGACCGGTTACTTGCAACGGGTTCTGATTGTGTGCAATTTTATCAAGCAAGTGATGCGCAAGAACGAGTTCGCTTTGATCAGCCAGTGCAGTATTGACCTTCGCATCCAATTCCTGCTTGAACTTTGGATCGTGTTGATAACGTTCGCGATCACTAAGAGGCATCGCCAGGAGGGTATCGATTACTTTCGCCCGGTCGTCGGGCGAGTGTGGTGAACCGGAGCGATCTCCGAGCTGCTCGGTCGCACTGCGCTTGATTTTTTCACAGTCTTCGAATGAATTCGCGTCTTGTTTGCTTGAGAGCAACTTGTTGGCTCGAGTCAGCTCATCGGGTGTGCAAATGGTTTTGAGCATACCCTGAACATCCTCCCGAAAACGAGGATCATTTCGGTAGCGAGTGTAATCTTCTTTCGACATGTGCTCAACCGCGCCGAGCACATCGTCGGTGGTGTGACTTCCTGAGGTGCGCATGCGCCCGATGCCGAATCCGGCTGAGTGCGTCTCACCGATTCTCGACACAAGCGAACCTTTTTCGTGCAACAACTGGTCTTCGAGACAACGCATTTCTCGATCGGATGTGGCCACGTTATTCAAACATGCGCGGGTACGATTGTAAAAATCCAGCTTCTTTTGCTCGGCGGCAGTCAGCGTGCGACCGTCTTTGTGACTGAGTTCTCGCCCTTCGGCATAGGCGTTACGTTCTTCTGGTGTGGCACTGCCAAGATTAGCGACGAGATCATCGACATTGCGTGTCAACAAATTGCCATCGTGAGCACCGATTGTGGCAATGCTGATTTTACCGTCAGAAAGCATATCGCGCGCTTTTTGCAGATCGTTTGGAAAAAACTTGTCGAGATGTTGCCCGTCGCTTGTCGAAGCGAGCATCCGCCTGGCAGCCTTCGCCTGATCCGAATCGCCGCGCAGTGCTTCAGAAAACATATCGACACTGTGTTGTTCCATGGCCATGCGAGCCAATTTCACACGATCATCGGCAGTTATTTTATCGCTGCCATTGTCTTCAATTTTTTGATTATGCAGATAGAGAGCGATCGCCTTACGCGTATCTTCCGGAATGTTTTCGTTGTTCAAAAGCGCTTCTCGTATGCCAACGCTTTTTCCATTTACCTGGTGAGTTTG
>CAJCHQ010000475.1 GCA_903970295.1 Bryobacterales bacterium | reverse complement strand
GATCTGGCGCCCCGCATTGCCGCCCACTTCGACACCGGATTGACTGCCGATTGCACTGAATTGGACATCGGTCCTTATGAACACAAAAGCAAAGTCGACCCGACCAAGATAGGACTTTATCCGAACTGTCTGTACGCAATTCGGCCAAGCTTCGGCGAAAGTTTGAAAGCAAGAATTCTAGGACCGTGGAAAAATCCGCAGATGGCTACAACCAGACCGGGGGTGATGGTGCCTCTCAAGCAAGAAACCGGCCGCGTCGGACAAATCGTGTCCGTTCCCGTCAATTTGAAACCGGACGACTATCGTTTGATTGTGGCCGAAACGATTCGCGAAATTTCGACAGGCGTCAAACTGACCGAAGCTGATGTGATTATCGCAGGCGGTTACGGACTGGGCAGCGCTGACGGTTTTGCCCTACTCTATGAACTAGCCAAATGTTTCGACAATGCGGCAGTGGGCGCCTCGCGCAAAGTCGTTGATTTAGGCTGGATTCCCTACGCTAATCAAGTTGGACAGACAGGTAAAACGGTGCGACCCAAACTTTATCTGGCCTTTGGCATTTCGGGCGCGATTCAGCACCGGGTCGGTATGTCTAAATCAGGCTTAATCGTCGCCGTCAACAAAGATCCAGACGCTGCCATTTTCAAGTTTGCTAATCACGGCATCGTTGGGGATCTCTATCAAATTATTCCTGAGATGACCAAACAATTTAAAGAACTCAAATCACGGCAGGGGGTTGAAGCAGTTGTCAGCGCGCATTGAATACGATCTTTTGTTAGTCGGAGGTAGTCCCTCCAATCTGGTATTGGCTTATCATTTTTTGGAATTGGCCAAGGCCAGCGGCAAAGAATTCACGATCGCTGTTTTAGAGAAGGGCAAAGAGTTCGGACAGCACATCATGAGCGGTGCAGTCTCCAACCCGCACATCCTGAAAAAAATCTGGCCGAATTACGAAGAGCTGAAATTCCCCGTCGAAGCGACTTGCACCGAAAGTGAATTCAGCGTCCTCGGCATCACGAAAAAGTGGGACATGCCTCACTTCATGTATCCGAAGTCGCTCGACAAGACCGGTTATCTGGTCATGACTTTGAG
Organism: Bryobacterales bacterium; assembly: GCA_903970295.1. The sequence goes on along the minus strand of CAJCHQ010000475.1, from coordinate 4,722 downwards.
CCATGTCACCAATTGGATGGCTAATCAGGTGACAGAAAAAGCCAAAGCAGCGCCGAATGTGTCGATCGATATGTTCACAGGCTTCAGCGCCCACTCGGTCGTCTTCGAAAACGGTCGTGTGGCTGGTGTGGCAGTAAGCGAAGATCCGAAATCAGAAGATGACTACGTTTATGCCAAATTCACATGCTTCGGGGACAAAGGTTTTGTTTCGCGCGATGTGATCGAGCATTTCAAGCTGCGCGACTGCCCGCAAATCTGGTCGGTCGGCGTCAAAGAAGTCTGGCAATGCGAAGAGAGCTACGAAGGAAAAGTCTGGCATACGCTTGGCTGGCCGCTGCTCGATGGCACCTTCGGTGGTGGCTTCGTTTATGGCATGAAAGACAAGAAATTGACGATCGGCATGGTGATCAGCCTGGATAGCCCCGATCCGAATATGAATCCGCAGCATAAACTGCAAGAGTATAAAAAGCATCCCTGGATTCAAGAACTGATCAAGGGCGGCAAATTGCTCAAATATGGAGCGGCACTTTTACCTGAAGGCGGCTATTACAGCTTGCCGAAGAAATTCTATGTACCGGGCGCCATCCTCTTAGGCGACGCGCTCGGTGTGCTCGATGTAAAGAGTCTGGCCGGCATCGATCGGGCGATGGAATGCGGTTTTCAGGGAGCAGAAGTTTTGCACGACGCGCTCACCCGGGCTGACTTCAGCGAAGCCGCACTGGCGCCCTATCAGGAACGCCTGACCAACAGCTTCGTTGTTCAGGATGCGTTCAAGAATCGCTATTTCCGCTGGGCCTTCATCGAAAATCCCAAACTGCTTGGCGAATATCTGCCCGATGTCGTCCGCAGCATCGACCGCACAACCCCCTGGATGGGCATGCTCAAGATCGGCATCAAACATCCTTTTGGAGCACCGATGCACGGCGTGCGTTCGCTCAGAATGATCGAAGGCAAGATAGACATCGGTCCGATCAAATATGAGAAGGACTACAAAGGCATCATTCCCTCCTTCGTGCCACCCAAGTATGATGAGCCGCCCTGCGATAAAGACACGATCTATTCGCGAGCAGATGCGGTCTTTTATGCCGGCACCAAATACCACGAAGGCAATCATCATATCGATGAATTCAACGCCGAGACTTGCGTCAAATGCATCAACAAATACGAAGGACTGGGCAAGACGACGCCATGCGTCGCCGATTGCACGGCTGAAGTACACCGCATCGACGTTCTGGACGGCTTGAGAAAGCACGGCATGTCACTGGAAAACTGCATCCACTGCCGCACTTGCGAGATGGTGTGTCCTGAAGTCAACCTGCGAGTCAATGCCACATCGCAAGGCAGCGGACCTGATTTCATCGGGCTATAAACGGTTCAAGGATTCTGCGGCGGCGTTGTAGGCGATGTGTAGACATCATCAGGGATGGCCTCGACACTCTTATGATGTCTGATCGGCAAATCGCCGAGCGGCACCGATAGGCTGGGATTGGCGCCACCATGATGTTTGCCACCGTGCTTAGCACTGGCATGTTTGCGGTTAGCGGGAAAAGCGGCTCCACGAGTGTCGGTTTGGTCCACATCAACAAGCGGAGCGCCACTTTTTTTGCCGGGATTCTGGGCTGCATCCAGAGCTGCATTTTCTGATCCATCCGGGCCTTCTTCCGCGCCGTCTGTGCCTGCGGTTGCGGCGCCCTTTGCGGCGCTTTGCCCATGAGCCGCTGGAGCCGCTTTGGCAGCCGGAGCTTTATTTTTCAACCAGGCGCCCACGGCACCTATACCAATTACGAAGAGAACGCAGGCTGTAATCAGAATATTCTTTTGCCCTGATGGCTGCGATGCGCCGTTTTTCTTCCGACTGCGGGGCGCAGCCCTATCGTCGTCTTGCTCAACAATTTCGTCTAGGGTTTGCCTTCTGGCCGCTCGCTCCGAAGTACCCCGCCGATTCGCTTTCGCAACGGAATCGTTCTGCTTGTCTTGGGCATTGGCAAATTGATTCGGTGGCCTTGCACTGCGAGCGATATCCTCGTTGACCTGCCTACGCGGAACCGCTCCCAGCCTCGTAGTTTCGGCAGTAACTTGGCTTTCAGCCTCGCTAGCCTTACTCACTTGATTGCTAATCGGGGTCTGTGCTGAACTGGGAGCGTCCGCTGCCGTGTTGGCTGAATTGTTGGCTGAACGCTTTGCTGCTGTTTTCGTCGAAGCCGGGGCAGCCGCCGCCTTGGCTTGCACCACAGGTGGTGCAGCGTTTCTGTCAGCCACCCAAATCTTCACCAAAGTGACATCATCATCCTTCATATTAGGCGCGGAATCAGCTCCGAGCTCTTTGCGCTGATTGTGCACCATCTGGGCAAACGGCTCATGCGTGCTCAGCTGCGTCATCCAGGAAATTAACTGCCCGCCGGCACCACCCTCGACGCAGCGCATAAACCAGCAGGCGAGCGCATCGGACATTAGAAAGAACATGTCTCCCGACTGCCATTGCCCGTTCATGCGCGTTTGTTTTTCTTCGAAAACCCCACCATTTCTCTCCTTGAGACTGCCCAGAAGAAATGGAAAATTACTGAAATCGGCAGATTTGGTCAGAGGGAAACAATCAATCAATTCGCCATTACGAGTGTGGAATAAGCAGCAGTCGCCGATCGCCACGGCCCGCCAGAGTTGTCCCTCTTCGACTAAGGTCAGACCGAGAAAAGCAGCAAAAGCTCCCAGTTTTACCTTCTCTTCGGCATACCATGGCAAGTCTTGCTGATCGACATACTTTTTCCAACTGGCTTGGTCAGCCACTAATGATTGTTCGCAGACATTCTCGGCCCATTCACCTGAGCCATAACTAGCGGCCAGCAATTGCGCCCAATATTTAGAAAAACATGAATCAGTGGCGCCATCGCAAACAGCCGTACGAAAAATTTCTGTCTGGGCGTGCTCTTCGACGTGGGAGGCGATATTGACTGAGCTTGAAGGAAAACAGGCATCCTCGTAGTCAGAAAATTCTCTTCCCTCCTTGGGAAGCGAAAATGTCTGACAGACGATCCGCATTGACTACACTCCTCGATAATAGATTTGAACTTATTTCAGAACTGGCACTTATAGCCAATTTAAATAATTTTCTGACTTCAACTTTGAGTCATTCTACTACTTTTATTTTGTCGTCTAGCTTCGACCTTGCTCCGCCTTGTCGTCGGACCGATCAGCCCCCATTGTCCACCGACTGGTCAAGGCGTGAGATTCCGGCGCGAACAAAAACCAGATCAAGGCCAGGGTGCAAAGAGACAATACCAAGATTGGCCAATCAGCATGGGGATTAGGCACAGCCTTTGCAAACATATCGTTAATCGAACTAATCCAACACCAGGAAATTATTAGAGTCAGCAAAATTTTAAGCCCGAGAATAGTGGCATCTCTCCTATTGGTTTTAGCGGCACCAGAACCGCCCGGGCCGATTCGTTCCTGGTTTGTGACCGAGGCAGCACTGGCTGTGAGCTTCCTGGAGCTGAACCAGTGCATCAGCTTTTCATAGGCTTCATTAATTTCAATTTGTCTCTGATGAGCTTTTTGTTGGTCCTTCGAACCGGGCTGGTATTTATCAGGATGAAACGCCTTCGTGACAAAGTTACGAGCCTCCTTGACCTCAGCTTCGCTAGCTGACGACGGCAAGCCGAGCACGGCAAAATATCGCTCTAAAGACGGTTCGGTCAAGGCTGATGCAATCCCCAGTAGTCTCTCATCAAATTATCTGTTGCCACAGTCCCCTGCATCCTGTCATCATTGTCCCAATCATTGCCCAAATGATAACGGGACCAGTTATCCTGAGAACAGAATTTGGAGCCGAGACCGATCCAGTGACCGCCGACGATTTAGAGTCCACGATGCACGCTTGCCCGACTTGCGGCAGGGAAGTAGCTGCCGACGCCAAAGTTTGCCCGCATGATGGCACGATTTTGAGCTGGTCGACAGTCGACCCTCTGATTGGCACTCTCCTTCTAGAAAAATATCAGATCTCCGATGTCCTCGGGCGCGGCGGCATGAGTGCTGTCTACAAAGCACGACACCTGCTTATGGATCGCAATGTCGCCATCAAAGTTTTGCGCGCGGAGTTGGTTCACGATCCACAGTCATTAAGACGATTTCAGCTCGAATCGCGAGCGGTCAGTCTTTTGAAACATCCAAATGTCATGACCGTGCATGACTTCGGTTTGACGCCTGACGGCATTCCATACTTGATCATGGATTATCTCGAGGGCAAAACAATCAATGAGATTCTCCGGGACGAGGGTCAAATGACGCCCCAGCGTTGTGTAGAGCTTATGCATCAGGCTTGCGTGGCTCTCGCTCACGCTCACAGCAAGGGTGTTGTCCATCGCGATATCAAGCCGAGCAATATGATTGTTCTGATCGACGAGGACGGCAGTGAAGTTCTGAAGATCGTCGACTTCGGCATCGCCAAATTGCTGCAGTCCGAAGGCTCAATCTCCAAAATGACTACCACTGGTGAAGTCTTCGGCAGTCCCGCCTACATGAGCCCCGAACAATGTATGGGAACTAGAGTAGACGCGCGTTCCGACATTTATGGATTGGGTTGCGTGGTCTACGAATGTTTGATGGGTTCTTCGCCAATTCGCGGGGCGACCGCGATGGAGACTTGCATCAAACAGATCAATGAAATGCCCAGGACATTCAGTCAGGCACGTGCGGATCTGAAGATCTCACAGGAGTTCGAAGACG
>CAJCHQ010000474.1 GCA_903970295.1 Bryobacterales bacterium | reverse complement strand
GCACTGAATCCACATGTCCTTCGGGCGTGACGCGCTGGATTTTGAGCACGCTTAAGTTTGACCCTGGTGTGGGTGAATTCCGCGGTGGAGGAGAGGAAGGCGGAAAGCTTTGCTCGATCTCTTTATCGTTTATATGTGGTTTGACAAGTGATTGTTCCGGTAAGACAAAGCTTTGGCTTTTCGACGGCTGTTGCAGTGTTGGCAGCCTTTTTAGCAGCTGCTGAATTCGATCTTCAGGCAAGGGTTCGGCTGTTGCCAGTTTAGTTTTTGTCGGCGAATCTGTATCTGGTTTGCCAACTGTTGCTTCAAATTGAAGTTTAGAAACATCCACTTTTTGATGCGAAGACTGATCGTCTTGAGCATAGACTGCCGGCAAAGGCAGAAGGTCCAACGGTATCATTTGCAGCAAAATCAGGACTATCAGCCCGAATACTTTTGTGGCCGTGATTGAGCGCACGCGCCTCCCTTGAGATCCTGAATGCATCTATAATGTCCTCGCTAGAGGATATTGTCGTGGCATTTTAACCTTTCTTGTAGAGGAAAATCCCGGTATTTTCCCGGTGTAATTCGCTATTGACGATTGATATAAAGCAGTGTCTGAATTTTCCTCATCTGAAATCTCACGGTACAGTCGGCAATTGATTTTGCCTGAAGTCGGTGCCGAGGGTCAGCTGCGCCTGAAGTCTGCAAAAGTTCTGGTGGTTGGTGCCGGCGGTCTCGGCTCCGCAGTTTGTCTCTACCTGGCGGCGGCCGGAGTGGGACGGATCGGCATCGTCGAATTCGATATCGTCGATATGTCTAATTTGCAAAGGCAAATATTGTACGGCTCGTCTGATGTCGGCAAGCCTAAATTAGAAGCTGCCGCTAAACGCCTGTGGGAGCTCAATCCCGAGATCGTGGTCGACTTGCTGAATCTGCGCCTGACCGCCGAAAACGTTGTGGAGACCTTGAGACCATACGATATTGTCATCGATGGCACTGACAACTTTGGCACCCGCTATTTGATCAACGATGCCTGCGTAATTTTGAAAAAGCCCAATGTCTACGGCGCCATTTATCGTTTCGAAGGTCAGGCCAGCGTTTTTCACCCTCCTACCGGACCGTGCTACCGGTGCCTCTTTCCTGAACCGCCGCCGGCGGAGTCTGTGCCCAATTGCGCGGAGGGTGGTGTGCTCGGCGTGTTAGCAGGTATGGTTGGAGTTGTGCAAGCAACCGAAGCGATCAAACTCATTATCGGTATCGGTGATTCACTTGTCGGTCGGCTGTTTCTGTATGATGCAGCGGCGATGCGTCTCGACACTTTCAAAATAAAACGCAACGTCGATTGTCGCGTTTGCGGAGACAATCCTTCGATTACGACAGTGGAAGATCTGCCCACAGATTGCCGTCTGCCAACTGCCGCTGATGTTGACGAGTCAAACGCCACGACAGATACCACGACAGATACCACGATAGACACCACGACAGAAATCACCGCCCAGGCGCTCCATGCGAGGCGCAAGAGTGGAGAGTCGCCTCGTCTTCTCGACGTCAGAAACCCTGAAGAATATGCTTTATGCCATCTCGACGGGGCCACAATCATTCCTCTCAATGATCTGCAAGCAAGAGCCTGTGAATTAGATCGCCACACTGAAATCGTTGTTTATTGCAAATCCGGTGCTCGCAGCATGCGCGCGATCGAGATCTTGCGTGCCGCGGGATTCGAGAAATTGAGCATTTTGAAAGGCGGTATTCTAGCCTGGGCTGAGAGCGTAGATAAATCTATGCCGCGCTATTAGCCTGAAGCGACTTCTAACCTACTAGAATAGCTGAAGGTGATTGTGGTATTCGCTCTGTTGAGTCGACTCTAAAATTCGAAAGGTGTGGGAATGCAATCCAAGGACCATCCTGAGCCAGACAAGCCGCGCAAGAAATCAATTTTTGATGAGGTGGAAAGCCACGTCTCCGGCATTATTGAAGGCAACGTTTCCATTCATGCGCTTTTCGAAGCGGGAGTGAAATCTCTCACCGAAGGCGCGAAAATGTCAGTCGACATGGTGACTGAGTTTACTCGGGCGCTCACTGGTTTGAAGGCTGTCAAAATCGTTCCTAAGCCGCCCATGACTTTGGAGGTCGATATTCAGTGCAAAGAGAACTCCGAGATCCCGCTTAACCGACCGCTTTTTCCGTTTGTCGAATTGCAAGCGCTAGTTCTGGGGCAGCACATGAACTTTGAAACGCTGATGAACGCTGACAAAAAAGGCCTGCAGCTTAACATCAATGAGGGCATGGACTTGCGGTTCAACCTTGGTCCGCTGGGTCTACAAACCGTCCCGCTTCGCGGCAACGTTTTGCTGGCGTACGGAGATAGTGGCGAACTCGCTTTGATAACTACTCATGTGGTGCCCGGCACCAAAGAGACTTTCACAACGACGATACCGATTAAGAGTATTTTCGAAGCTCAGTTCAAGAACAAGAAGTAGCTTCTTTTAGCTATTGGTTCTTGTTTTTGGCGTAGGAGTCAATCTGAGCTTTGACGTTGTCTGCGTTATGGTCGACTACTTTCTTATCAGTGCTAGCTTGACGATCCAGGTCTTTTTTAGCCAGATCTTTCTCGTGTGCGACCTGTTTCTTTGCGGCGTCTAGAGCTTCCTTATCGGTGTCGAGTTGTTTCTTGGCGCTATCGATTGATTGTTCCTGCTCTTTGGCCTTCAAGTCTTCGGCGGTTTTCAATTCTGAAGCTCGTTGATCAATTGCCTGTTTTTGTTCAGACTTCTGCTGATCGATGTCGTGTTTTTGATCGTTGGCAACTTGCTCTTCTTTACTGCAGGCAGTTAGTGCTGTGGTGAGTACGGTGATTGCCAATAGAATCTTCAAATCTCGCTTTTGCATATACAATTCCCCGAGTGGATAGTGCTCCATCTTTAACCAGCGTATGGACTCAGCCGTAGTTGAAAAGTTCCTCCGACGGTTGTACTCATCAGTTACGAGCCCTTGACATCTAGAATATGCAGACCTTGCAGCTTACCCAATCGAAATTCACCGATATCGGTAAGATTTTGAGAATTCACCGATATCGGTAAGTTTTTGAGAATTCACCGATATCGGTAAGTTATGCAGGTCATGCTGGGCAATCTATGCTAGTAAAGTCACCGGAACGTCGGGCTGCGCGGTCAGTGTTGAATTGATCTCAATTGCACCGAACTTTTGTGACCCAACTCACCCGAATTTTGTCGCACCATCCGGTAAGCGGAGTCGTACCACAGATCGCACGAGTCACCACCCTTTAAGGAGTAGTGGTGGCAAAGCTCTGAGCGGTCGCCAATTTTTATCGTCTCATCGCCCAGGCGGCAGATCTCGGCATTGAATACTCGCCCGCTATCGACTTCGAGATATTTCGCCAACATTCTATCGAATGGCGCTCCCGGTAGATGCCAATAACTACTTGGCAGCACATCTTTGTCGATGGTGTGCACTTTGTTGTTCACTTTCGCTTCAATACCATCGGGCGTTGCGTGAGCTGCGATCGTGCAGTGCTTGCCGTTATCGTCCGACTCGCTTTCGAACGCAGTAATCCTGTTCCCCGACCAGTGTTCGTGCCCGTGATACTTGTAATGATAATGAATAATGAGCACTTTATGGGAAATCTCGCAGTCGGAACTGAGATCGATTTCGTTACCGTGGGTAGCGATTTTTAAGACATAATTACCGGCTGGATGATCGTCGATCAGTACTTCATATATACGTTTTTCCACGCTCTCGTTCGGTGACACGCTCTGGGCGCAGTTCGGACTCGTAACCGATAGCATAAGCGAAGTCACGATGCCCGCAAGCACTTTATTGTTTCGTTTCAAGATACCGAGTCGCATGCGCACATAATACAGCAATGTTTGTTCGATTCGGCTGACGTTCAAAGCGTTGCCCCGGGTGCGGGATTTATGAAGCTGAATCTCTGCTAAACATGCTATTTTATAGTCTTCTTGTCGCCGGCGAAGCAATCAGTCGCGGGTGTCATCAATCGGCACTAAAAGCGGTTGCATCCGCAGGAGCGAAAAATGGACTGGAAAGTTCGGCTCGAAGGTGAAGAGAAAACTTTGGCTCAATTGCAATCTGCACATTCGAGCCCAGCCGCTAAAGTCTCGCGTGACGGCGTTGAGTGGTTTCTCGAATCCAGTGACTTTGAGGCGCTGACAGATCACCTGGCAGTGAGAGAGAAAGCAACAGAAATTGTGCAATCGGTTCTTGCTGCTTCACCGAATGTTGGGTTGGGACCAGTTATTCGGATGCACTACGATGGTTCAAAAAGCGTATTTAGAGCAGATTCTCAGTAATCGATCAGCCTTTTTGTTATTTTTTGCCGAGCTACTTGCTGCGACGGTTCCCCTGCTGTTTGCGATGTTGGTGTTTTGTATTCTGCCCGGGATTTTCATCTCGACGGCGCTCGCGATTGAGCCAAAACACTACGAAGTCGAGCAAACCGGTGCGGTCACGGTGCATGTAGAATTTGATGCTCATTCGCTGCGGGCATTTTTTCCTAAGAACCAGGCCGTTCTGGTGTCTTCCTCACCAGAATGGAAGATATGCCTATTTAATCGGAGCAGCAAGCGCATTTACAGAATGACTGAATCGACTTTTCGAGACAAATGGGTGTTCTATCCACCGACATTTAGTATTCCCGTCATGACACCACCACTGCAAATCCGAAGCTCTATGCTTTTCGGAGTGCACGTCCTGCAAACCCGATGCGGTGCTCATGAAGAAGCTGAGGATCCGTACGATCTGATGTTTGCGAGCAAGGCCTCAAGAAGACCGCTCTTTTACGATGAATATCGATACACCGTGGGGAAATGTAACTCCCCGATCGAGGTCAATCACATTATGCAAGACATCTTTCGTTTGCCCGTCAGCGACTATTTTCCGTTAGAGTTTTTGGAAAAAAAACAAGGCAGAATCGACGATTTTCACACGCGACTAAAAACGGAGAGTCTAGTCCTGAAGCCGGGTCTGGTCGATACAAAAGAACCGGGCGATTACGAGCTTCGTCAGGATCCGAATTCAGTTTGGTTAGGTGCGTCGATTAGAGCTGGTGTTGAAAATAGTATCCAAAATCTTTTTTTGGATCCAAGAAGTCGTAAGCAATCGACAGCTCACGATTAGTAGATGCGCGATAGCGGCTTGGTCTGGAGCTCGAAATCAGCTTAAGTGCAAAATCCGAAACGCTCCTGCAGGGGCATTTCGGATCAAGCATCGTTGCTGTCGCGAGTATTCAGCTTTGCGGCTGCGTTCCTCGCGCGAAGTACAGCTGTTAGACGCGGGCGGTGAGCAAATCGTAAACGAAGACGATTGCAGCGAGTACCAGGAGCGTATGGATAAAACCACCGCCGATGTGTGTAAAGAGACCTACGACCCAAAAGGCTAACAGCAACGCGATAATTGAGTAAATCATTTTCTTTCCTTCTCCATTCACCCTACCTGCCCCTAGACGGAGGGTGATTGGCTTCTGGTTCCAAAAATCACGCGTTATACCCCCCTTGGCCACCTGCGGTGCAATCGCGCAGATTCGCGTTGCGCCAGTCCGGCGCTTCGTTTGGATTGGCAGGCGGTGAGGTTGATGAGATAGGCTAAGATCATGGGGTGGCATTACGGATGCAATCCTATCTATAGTGTTTTCATATCGTTAGCGCGGATTAGCCCTGCGTTTTTTTTCGCGGTATCTGTGGTTTGTCTGACCGCCTGCTCTGCTTTGGCGGTCCCGGCAAATGCGCCGACTACTGCACCCGTAAATGCGCCGATTACTGCGCCCGCAAATGCGCCGACTGCTACGCCGGTAAATGCGCCAACAAGTGCGCCAACAAGCGCACCGGCAAAAGGGCGCAGACCTCAAGCAGATATGGTTACGCTCAAGTTTCCCGCAGATAAAACGCTCGGCAGGTTGTACAAGGTCAAGGTTGGTGGAGGTGATATCTACGATTTACAAACTCTGGTCCAGGCGCGCGGTCAGGTTCTCATTCCTAAAGGGATAAAGATGCGCCTGGAGCTGTCTTATGCAGGGGTTGAAGACGTCTCTCCAATTCTTGCAATACCAGAGGGAATGGTGGTCTCACTTGACGCTCGCCACTTGGATAATCTAACTGATGAGGCTCTCTGTCGGCTCGTAAGAATGCCGGGCTTATTGCAGCTTCTGTTGAGAGATACTGATATCACCGAAAAGTGTATACCCGTCATCAGTCAGATGAAAAATGTGACCGAGTTGGACCTATCAGAGCTGAGCATCAATGGCAAAGGATTCGCGTCGCTAAACAAGCTGACTACCTTGCGCAAGTTAAACATCAGTGATTCCGCATTGGGTGACGCGGCTGTGCATGGTCTCACCCCTCTCAAGAATCTTGCCTATTTGCAGTTGAGTCGCGCCTCTATTACTGATGAAAGTATAGATACATTGAGCAAGTTAACAGCGCTACAATATCTCATCATTTCTCAGAACACAATCACAGATGCCGGTGTCGCTCATCTCGTTCCTTTGCAAAAGCTGGTTTATCTTGATCTCTCTGAAACGAAAGTGACCATTGGGTGCTTGCCCTATCTGAAACAACTTAAAGGTCTCAAGGCTTTGATCCTTTCCGGTTGCAAATTTTCAAAGGCGGATGTGCTGGCAATTACTCAGGCGCTTCCCCACTGCCGGACGAGAATGTCTTTGCCCCCGCGTGTCGACATGAGCGTCTTTCAACCTCTGCACTGAATATAAACGATCCATTAACCAGTTGGTCCTGAAGTTTTTGAGGCGGTAAGGCTATGCGGCTGAGCAGAAGCGCTGAATGACCCTGTAAAATGGTGTGAATTACGGGGTCATCCATGCAGAAATCATTAACGAAGATCGCGATACTTTCAGGCTCACTGTTATTCAATTCCTTTCTGCCAGTGCCTACATACGCCCAAGATGCAGGTGGCGCAGGTGAGGGTAAAGGCGATTGGAGCGCCGCTCTACCTTATTACAATCGGGCGAATAAACGCCTGAATGAGTCGCGGTACGACGAGGCAGTGCAGGATTTCAACGAAGCGATCTCTCGCTATCCCGACGATCCTGATTTCTACACTAATCTCGGTGTTGCTCTCCGAAAGCTCGGCAAATATGCCGAAGCCGAACAAGCTTATAAAAAGGCGATCCAGCTGAACCCGAGAGATTGGACACCCTGGAGTGATTTAGCCAATGTGTACCTCAAGCAAGACAAGCTGAAAGAGACCGTGGCTACCTTTGGGGAAGTGCTGAAACATGATCCGCCAGCCTCGGAACAGGAAGCAATCAAAAAGGATATTGCCGACATTAAAAAGATCATGTCCATGCAAGGAAAAGCTACCACCGCGACTGGTGCCAAGCCCGAACCAACTCCGGCGTGGCAGCCGGGAGATACCGGGAAAGCAGATGAGAAGAAATCGTCCTCTCCTAAACCTAACTCAAAGCTGACTAAGTCATTGACACCGAAGTCACCGGTTCAGAGTCCATCTGCGCTCGCATCGCCCGATCCCAAAGCGAGCGCCGCAGGCGGTGCAACGCAATCCCAAAACTCCGATTGGGGTTACAGTCAGCGTTGAATTAAGCCCGTAACAATCTTGACGATTGATCGGTCAGATGTTCGCGAGTCTGTTCGAGCAAGTGGTTAAACAGCAGCAGGCAAAATCGTTCCTGACGCTCTGCAGTCAGGGGTTTACCCTCGACCTGCCAGTCGAGATACGCACCATGAGCGGTGGCAGTAAAGCTCATTAACGGCTTGAATTGATCTTCGCTTTTGCTCAAAGCCATCACCAGTGAAACAGGCAACATGTAGAAGTTCACTGTCGTTCCAGACCCGCGTATCACGATGCTGAATGACTTCGATGAGATTCTCGCGCGATAGTATGACGTCTCGACTCTAGAATTGGCATTACCAGTATGTTCGGTCACCATATCCGGGGCTGTGCAAGCAATGCGCATCTCGGTTCGAGCCAGTTTGTGATTGAGCTCGGCTGCATATGGTTCGATCGCAGCAAATGATGTTTCGACGACGGTTCTCATCGAGGCATCGATAATTTGTTCTTCGGTGGCTCGCGCCGCTTTTAGTCTTTGCTGGTTCGCCAAAAATTCTGTGTTCTTGTTGGCCATCAAATCGAGCACTTCCGGATTGATTTGCGCACTGCGAGTTTGATAGATCGATATGAATGATTGCGCCAGGTCTGCCGGCGTCGTGTGAGCATCGATAGTTGGAAGGGAAACCGAGTGAGTGCGGAAATTTGCTGTGCGAGGCGCGGCGTGTGGAGTGATGCAGCCTTCTATCGTCGGGCGGTCCTGTGTCGTATGACTCAGGGCATAGCTGGTTTGGCGGTGGGAGTGCACGCGAGCAGACACAGTCGGATATAGAATCTGCAGCGAGTCTTCAACGGACATACGGTCGACATCTATCAGCTCTTCCTCTGCAGGTAATTGGCTTCGTCGGAGTGGCACTGTTCGATTCCTCTTGCGCTTCGATAACAAGATAAAGCCTCACGTTGTACAGCGGTAATTAAGTATTCTGAAGCCGGCATTTTGGCACCAGTCGCGGTGCAGTTATGAAATCGAGCGGTCTACATTTTTCTATATGTAACTGCAGCATTCCCTGCTGTTCCAGTCTATCTAAGTCAGTCTCTGATGCATTTTTGTCAAGTGAGCGGGTCGTTCTTTTTGCTTGTTTCATCGAGCTGAAATCCTCTGATCGATATTATTGGGTTTAGCCGCCCAATACGAACTGCATCTATCCAAAGCGGTACACTCAACTCTTTGTCTGGCAGCAGGAACCATCCTAGAATGGACCGTGCCAGTAGTCAATGGATGTGTTAGAGGTGGCTCATTGTTCCTCGGTATTGTCGGATTTTCCTGCCACGATTGATCTGGCGGCTCAGGGCCCGAGCTACATTGGACGGAATTAAGAGGCAGCGGAGTATAGTCGGCCCTCCTCGGTCGTCTTATAGCGGCAACAAAACATTGTCCGTAGCCTCGAATTGGTCCTAGCCATGGTGGCACTTCGCGCTTATAATGCAATTACGTAGCCTTTCTTTTTTTATCAATATTCCTCCGAATCCCCGGGGCGGGCTGCCGCTAGGGAAAAATTTGTTCGCAAGGAGAGTTCCCATCATGAAGCTGCATCGGTTCGTGGGACTGCGATTATTCAGTCCATCAATTTTGTTTCTACTAATTGCTTGTCTTCAGATGGTGGTGACACCTTTAAAAGTCAGAGCCGACGAGAGGGGCACTTTTGTTGACTTGCGTGCCGCTAACGACACCGCGCCTCCGCCTGTGCATGGTTCTCTCTTTTGTGAATTTCCACGTGTCACGCTCCCAGCTCTCGAACCAACATCACTTGCCGCCCATCCGATTATCGATTCTAGTGGTGAGCTGCATGGCTCTGTTAGTATCACTGTTACTGAACAAACGACCAATCCCTGTCAGCTGATCGACCGTCTTGTGGACGCGGCAATCAACCGTGACCAGCAGAAAGACTCTCTCGATGCCAAGTCTAAATTCCACGATAAGAAGTGGACCCATCTTGTCGGGCGCTCCAAAGAGATGCTCGAGTACATGACTTCATATCAGGGGTTCGAGTCTTCCAGCGAGGCCGCGGACGTTATTCTCGAAGAGAAGTTGAAAATGAAGAACAAGTCCGCTGTCGAATTAGTTCGTCAAAAACGGCTGGATGCAGTGCATCTTCAACTGACTCTGGCTGTAATGGAGGTAGCAACCGGTCTTGGTCTCACCAATCTGGAAAAAAGAGAGACGGCCATCGAGAGTGGCGTGCAAGAAATGACTCCCCTGGTCGGAAGCGCATCCGCTAGGCAGTGTGTGCAAGACATGATTGCCTGGTCGAACCAGATCAAGGTGCCTGAGTCTACTTTTTCGCGCGAACCCTGGGACGTCCTCTCGCAGAGGCAGAAATCGCGAGAGATGCTCGCCTGTTCGCTGCGCAATGACGATGTTGTGAAAGCGATCGAGGCTCGCTTGCACAAGTACAACCACCTCAGTAATTTCTCTCGGGCCAGTTCCAAATTGATCAATACCGGACTGAGCTTGATCGCTTTCAGTCCTACCATTGCTTCCCCGGCCGCTCAGACGGCCCAGTTCATTTTTGTTGCCTGCACGGGCGGTCCGGAAGAGAAAAAGCTGCTCAAGGAAGTCTATCTGGACCGTCGCTTCGAAAGCCGATTCGAGCGCCTCAGTCAGGAGTCAATCATAGCCGTCAACAACTACAACAGCGCAATCTTGACGCACAACCCGATTTTGTTCGAGTGCACTCAAATAGTTATGGAAGGATTGTCTAGTTCCGAGATGGTGGCCAGCTTCACTGGTGCAGCTAACGCTGCCAGTTCTGCAAGCGGTTCACCAGAGCCTTTGGTGAAATCTTTCGGTGAGCGGATCTAGGATTTTTCCTGTTGGCGTCTGTTGGCCAATATTTTGACGAACGAGCGACCTTGTATTTCGTTCAAGGTGAGACCCGTCGCTTTCACTTCGTCCTCGGTAATCGCACCACAGTTGAGGGCGCGTAAGAAATAATTGAGCAGTCCCTGGCCGGTCGCCGCATCATCAAAGACATCGCCGACGAGAGTGGCTTGCGCTGCCTTTTCCATGAACGAGCGCAAGCGCAAGGATGCCGGCTCGAGACCTTCCAGAAAGAACGTATAACAAGCGGCATAACGAATGGGCAGTTGAGCCGGGTGCAGATCCCAACCTTGATAGAAGGCATTGCGCAACGAATGAGAGACGTGGTCGAAGCTCAACTTCCAGGCCCGATGAACGACTTCGATATTTTCGCGCATTTGAGCGGCGCTCAGTGCTTTGCCGTCACTCGCTTTATGAGGTCCGACCGGCATGATATTGGTGGCGCCATCCGACAGCCAAATTTCGGTGCCACCGAGTGCCACTTTCATGATGTGCCGAGCAAAGTCGCAAGCCGAGTGATCCATGGCCTGATGAAAAGCAGTGATGCTGCAGGATGCGGTGTAGTCGTAAACACCGAAGTGGGCGGCTGTGCAGCGACCGTCGGCAGCTTCAATTAGAGAAGGTAGTGTAATTTCGCCCCGATCATTGATGATCGATTGAGTGGTCTCGATCATCAACTCCATTTTTAGTGTGCCCGGGCGCAAATTGTTTTTCGCTTCGAGCAGCTGAAGAAGCTCGACCAGAGCTGTTACTTGCTCTGGTATGGTGACCTTAGGCAAGGTCACTACGAAATTGTGCGGCAGCTTTCCTCCGGTTTCAGCCAGCAGTGTGCTGATGAAAATATCGAGCGTGCGTGCGCTGCGCATCTTCAATTCTTCAGTGAAGGGCTTGATTCTGATACCAATGAAAGGCGGCAATGTGTTTTTGACCATACCAACAGCCACTTCTTTGGCTACTGAATGAGCGTGTCCGTCTTCTTCGCTGTCGGGGCGGTTACCATAGCCATCTTCATAATCTATGCGAAAATCTTCCACCGGTTCTCGCTTGATCTTTTCAATGACGCGTGAATAGACCATGTGGGCCAAGCGAACGGCACGGTTTTCACATTTTCCCGACTGTGCTTCGGCCCCTTGCAGTTTAATTTCTGTTTCTGCTGTGGGCAAATTCTGGTAACCCGGCAATTGAAGGGACTTTCCCAGGACTGCATAATTCGGAGCATATTCGTTGAGCGACTTCAAAGCCATTTCGCCGAGTTTTGCAGCCGAATCATGTTT
>CAJCHQ010000473.1 GCA_903970295.1 Bryobacterales bacterium | reverse complement strand
GTAATTGGCCGGGCGATAATTCGTAATCATGAACAGCACCGACAAGGTGGCCATAGGCTTCTGAAGCCGAAGCGTTCTGGTGTCGAGGAAGCAATTCTTCTGAGAAATTCGAGTATGGAAACGAATATACGACAAGCCGCTTTTTCATTCAGGCGAAGTTTTGCCAGCGGGCGTGACCGCAATGGTTGCTATGGTGCTTTGGCAGGAATTTTTTTTGTTAAATAGATTGGTGGGTAAAGTCCAGTGTCTGGCAAAAGAATCTATACCTGCGCGGGCTATGGCTAAGGCAATGAACAAAGTCGAAAATCCGAAAAAGAAAATCAAAGACTTCATAAAAGGCGGACCTAAAAAAGCGTAAGTAGTCGAGCAGGCACAATGTTCGAGCAAGTATCGAAACAGCTAATTCGGATCTTTACTCAAATTCTTGCACTGCCCGAGCCTTGTCATTGAGCAGCATTTGCTCTGCCATTTAACAGTTTTGAAACAACTTTTTGGTAGTTGCCGCATATGTTAATGGCCGCATAAAGAACGCGTCCACTGTTCAAGCCTTTCTCCTAAGCAATCACTGGCCTTCATCGCAGGCAAGGAGCCGCCGCGTGGTACTTGATGCACCGTTCCTAATTCAGCTCAAGTCCAAAAGTGACTTGCATACCGACTCCGCCGCAAGTACAAAACTCGTAGCCGACTCGGGAAGTAAGAGCCTCACGTCACAACAACAGCAGCAAGTTGACGGGGCAGCTAATCACGCCATGCTGGCCAGGCACGGCTTTCCAAATATCACTTTTTCTCACACCCAGGGCGCGGTGCTTGTGGCCAGGGAAATTGGAAAAGGAGTAATGGCCGAAGTCGATAACCATCCCGGTCGTTTAGCCGGAGATGTAGCGTTGGGACTAGCCGCCGGAGCTGTTGGCACCGTGGCACTCTCGACGGCGCCTTTATGGGCGACGATTGGGCTGGGCGTGGCAGTTGTCGGATTGGGAGTCTATGAGGGATATGAACACCTCCCTGGCATGTTTAACGAAGCCAGAGTTGCGGCTAAACCTGAAAATTACTCGCAAGATCAAGTTGAACAAGCCAAGAATCAACTGCAGCAGCTTGGTGGGAAACTAGCCGACACTGTTGCTGGCGGTTTGGGCGGTATCAACGGTGTAGCATTCGGCGCTGGCTTAGTCAAAGGATTTGCTGCTGCGGCGATAAGCGGAGCCGTCAGTTCAATCGAAGCTCCGGCTTCGGAGGACGCAGCCCAAGCGGTTAATAAAGAACTAACACCAAAGGGTGCCATCACCCGGCGCGCAGCCGATCAGGCGCAGCCCACACGAGCCACGGATGTAACTTCCGCCAAACCTGAAAACGGATCGCCGGCACATGTGGAAGGAAATGTTGTTAATCGCACTCCAGCGGATAGTGAGAAAGTACTGAATCGGCTAGCCAACGGCAATTTGCAAAACCTCCGGCACGAGATGGACAAAGGATTGATCAAAGACGTGATCAGGGGTAAATCAAGCAATGCCGAGGGCAGCACCGATGCATTTATAAGGAAAATCGATCCTGATTCAAAAACAGATCTCGAACGAATTAGAAAAGCACAAATAGAAACCACTATAGATAGAGTCACTGGTCAAGATACGCATGCACCTCTGACTGCAATGCGGGACGATATCGAAGTCGATGGACGAAAACAATTGATCGCAGTGCAAGAAGATGCTGGCAAAAGTCTGGGCGCCAATTTGAAAGATTGGGCAACGAAAGAATATGGAACGGAGACGCCGGACAGCGTTCAAAAACTGATCGAGGCGCATCCGACCCTCAAAGAGTCGGTTGGGAAAGCCTTATTCCAGATGCTGTACAAAGGCAATTCGGATTTTATGGAACTATCGAATCTGGCTGTTCGCGGCACTCAAAATGGTGCAGCAGTTTCGCTCGATCAATCTTTGCAAATTCCTATTATTGATGCAAAATTCAATTGGACTACTAATCTCGAAGCAGCGGCCGCTGGTGAAACTCAATCGCCTACCTGGGGACTCGTTATGAGTGCCGACGATTCGATGCCGGCCAAGGTGGCCGATCTTTATGCGGGCAAACCGCTCAGTCACATCTCTCTGCAATTACAACGGCAAGCCGAAGCGCTTCAACAGTTTTACGAATCAGCCAATGGACAAACCCAGCTGCAAAACGCAGGACTTTCTCAACCGGAAATTGCTGCGGCCACTAGCAGATTGCAATATCTGACCAAAAATGGATTTCCGCCGATGCCGACTGCAGGCTCTGATGCATTCATGAAGATGTTGGATGAACTCGGCATCCAGGGTTCTTACTTCAA
Organism: Bryobacterales bacterium; assembly: GCA_903970295.1. The sequence continues at coordinate 1,737 of CAJCHQ010000473.1, read as the reverse complement.
CGATCGCAGCCAGTCAGTCAATTTGCAACAAATAATGGATGCGCAAATGCGAGCACAATAGTCTTACTTTTGCGAATAGCATGCGGACGTGACGGGTACAAGAAAAAAAGTGACTCGTACTAATAGGCGACTTCCTGCTTACTAGATCAACATCCACCATCCATTCTCCAGAGAAATTCGAGTGCTGGCAACGAATACACGACAAGCCGCTTTTTCATTCAGGCGAAGTTTGGCGACCGGCGCGACCGCTCTGATTGCAGTGTTTTTCACCGCGCCAGCTTTAGCGTTTCAAAACGATGAGTGGTCTGACGCATGCAGTGACGCAGAATTGTCCATCAGCCAGAATAATTGGCGGGGGGCAGAGGAAAAGGACCCTGACCGTTGGCTGGGACATAGACAACGACGGAACCGCGGAACACGCGCGGATAGTTCAGTCGAGCGGGGACCATAATCTCGATCTCACAGCCATTAAAGCGGTTCGAGCCACATCGCCATTTCCCAAGCCGAATCCGCCAGAACTGCGCCGCAAGAAGGTTTGTATCGAAATGATCTTCGATTACCATAAGCGCGCAAACTAGCGAATATGGCTAAATATTGGCCTATCGCGCTGGCAAAACCAAAATGTGACAGACATGATGCTGGCGAATTGCCCGAAAGATCAGCTTCCATGATTGTGCAGGAATGCAGGTGTTTGTAGTTTAGCAAGTTCAGTAGATCCGCTTTTGGCCAGGGGCAGCAATCCAGTTGCATCGTTCGCTAATTAATTCCGCTCTAATGAATGGCTTTTTGCCTGACCCGCGTCGCTATGGACTCTGTTTCAACGAGACGCCTGTGCTAGCTTCTTCGTAACGGCGAGTTTTTTCCTATCCTTACTGACATAAACACGCATAAACAGCTGTCAAAAACACTTTACAAAACGTGGAAAAACTCGTCTGCAAAAAGCATTTGCGCATGGGCGGTACGCTCGTGTGCGGGAGTACGTATGCACACACATCTAATCAACGCGGTTCTGATCTTATTCGGCACTGCCTTCACAGCCTGCTTCGCACTCTATGCGGCATGGAAACTGCATCTACGCTCCGCTCTCATCGAGTGGTACAAATTCTGGGCCGAAGAAGGAAACAGAGTGGCCTCGACTGCCGGCTATTTGACCCCTTATATCAGCCGTACGTCCCGAGCTGTGCGTTGTTTGCTGGTGTCGATTTTCGTGCCCCTGGTGATTGGTCCGGTTAGAATTGTTGGTCGGGAAAATCTCAAAGGCTTCAAAGGCAAGTTGGTGTGGGCTTCAAACCATCGGCTGTATTTCGATGCCATGTTGTTCGCTCGCTTTTTCCGCTTCAAAGCTTTTCGCTTTATGATCAAATGCGATCAAGTAAGAGGCCCACAGGGATTCGGCTTGGCTTGGCTGGGAGCGATTTCAGTTGCCGTACCGGGCTCCAGTGCTCGCAAATTGGCACAGGCGATTTACGCGTCTGTAGATGCAGAGCAGCAACAAGACAATGTCGAGGTGATAGTTTGTCCGGAAGGAGCTCTCCACCCCGACGGAGTATTGGCGCGGCGTTTTTGGGAAAGTGGAGTCTTCCGCATTGCCCAACGCGGTCAGCTTGCCACCGGCATTCCGCACGCTATCGCCCCTTTGTACATAGCCTATGATCATGATCCCGCTCACCAATCGCTTCTTCAGACGTGGGTGCGAAAAACGGGCTTGATGCGAAAGATGCACCAGCTAGCGCTCGG
>CAJCHQ010000472.1 GCA_903970295.1 Bryobacterales bacterium | reverse complement strand
TATACAGAGCTGTTCGCCTGTTAATTCTCATGTGATGCCGGAGCCTGCTGCCATGCCGGGCTATCCAGACCCGGTTGTGATGGCCGGCGGTACTTTTATAGAAGGGTCGACAATCGAGCTTTCTGCAGATGGACCTCTTAGACCTCCATATACCCGTTTCTTTCAGGGGGGACTTTCTTATCTGCATGTTAAGTGTGTGTTGGAAGATGCCCTTGACCTAAGCTTAAGTGGGGTTTTCCCATTTTTAGGCGCTTAAAGATCGTCTTATTGCGCACAAATAAGCTTTGCTAATCACCGTTTGTTGCCTACAATTCTCCTTAGTGAGCTCTGAGGAGGATTTGCCTTGGTAATGCAGTTACCTGCAAAACATCGTGTTTTTACAGGCGGAAGATCTGATCTGATGATTCTGTCGGGCACGGCGAACCCTGAGCTGGCAAAAGAAGTCGCCGATTATCTCGAGTTATCTGTAGCTCCGGTGAAAATCTCTCCCTTCTCTGATGGCGAGATTTACGTTCAGGTGCAAGATTCGGTCCGAGGACTCGATTGTTTCCTCATTCAACCGACTTGTTCTCCAGTCAACGAAAACCTCATGGAGCTGCTTATCGTCCTCGATGCTCTGAAGAGAGCATCAGCCGGACGTATTACTGTGGTAATGCCATATTACGGGTACGGCAGGCAAGACCGAAAGGCTGCCGGACGTGAAGCTATCACTGCGAAGCTCATAGCGGATCTGCTCACCACCGCCGGTGCTCAAAGAGTTGTTACTCTTGATCTGCATGCCCCACAAATCATGGGTTTCTTCAATATCCTTGTCGATCATCTGTACGCCAGTCCTGTTCTTCTGGAATACATTCGCTCGCTGAACCAAACAGATATCGTTCTGGTTAGCCCAGACGTTGGTGGTGTGTCCAGAGCCAGAGCGTTCGCCAAAAAGCTCGATGACGCGCCTATCGCCATTATTGATAAACGTCGCAGTGCCCATAACGTAGCTGAAGTCTACAGTGTCGTAGGCGATGTCAAAGGCAAAGTTGCAATCATGGTCGACGATCTCGTTGACACGGCTGGCACTTTAGTCAAAGGTGCCGAATTGCTCAAGAAAGAGGGCGCGAAGGCAATTTACGCCTGTGCCACTCACGCCGTGCTATCAGGACCAGCAAACCAACGACTTGATGATTCGCCGATTGAAAAGCTCATAGTGACCAATTCAATTCCGCAAGATCCCAAATTGATCTCCAAGAAGGTCACGATTTTGAGTGTCGCCAAGCTTCTAGGCGAGGCGATCGCCAGAATTCATGACGACACTTCGGTCAGTGAGTTGTTCAACTAAACGGCAGGTCGCATGATAGTAGAGAGTTTTCCGGTCGGTCCACTTCAATGTAACTGCTCAATCATCGGCTGCCCCGAAACGGGGGAAGCAGCCGTGATCGATCCGGGTGGCGACGTCGAGGCAATTCTCGATCTCTGCAAAAAGCACGGATTGACCGTTAAATACTTGCTTCATACTCATGCGCATTTCGATCACATTCTTGGCTCGCGAGCCATGCGTGAGGCGACCAACGCCAAGATTTGCCTGCATAAGGAAGACGAGTTCCTTTATAACAATCTGGAAAAGCAATGTGCGCTGTTTGGTTTCGAGTCGACTGAAGTTTTGCCGATCGACCAGTATTTGAATGACGAAGAGCAGTTGAAGATAGGCAAGATCAGCACGTCGGTCATCCATACTCCAGGTCACACACCTGGAAGTACATGCTTTAGAGTTGCCGAAGGAGAGAGTGTTCTTTTCTCTGGTGACACTTTATTCGAAGGTTCAATCGGTAGAACAGATTTGTGGGGCGGTTCGTTTGACGAGATCATCAAGTCGATAAAGGGCAAGTTGTTGCCGCTAGATGACAGCACTCGTGTGGTGCCGGGGCATGGATCTGACACCAGTATTTGGAAAGAGAAGAAGATCAATCCATATTTGAACTAAGATTAGACCCAGATTGAATCGGATTGATTGGAATCAGATTCAATCGGATTTGAACTGTCTGCTATTTTTCTACTTCGGCTTCTTCATCGTCTTCGTTTTTAGCCCCAGCATTCGTTGCTCCAGCTTTGTGCGAATCAGCTTGCTGTTTTGCTTTGATAAATTCTGCGCGTGTCCAGATGCCTTTGCAGCATCGATTACCTATCTTTGCGAACATAGCTTTTGCTGCTTCTTCATCACCGGCAGCGGTGGCAATTCTTGCATAACCACTTTGCACGGCTACTGAATTCGGATACTCTTTTAACAAAAGCTCGAACCCTTTCTTAGTGCGCTTCCAGGAGAGCTTCGTGTTCTTGAATGTATCTTCTCCATCCTCGCCTTCTAGCCCGCTTCTGTAAAAACGGTACACCAGGCGTGCATAAAAAATGTCACCTTTATCACCACCCATTTTGTCCGCGGTGCGATTCAAAAATGATTCGCATTCGCCTTTGGTTCCAAACCATCGAGGCAATAGGTAGTACATTTTTCGGAAATAGATTTCCATATAGTCAGGGTTATATTTAACTGCTTCGTCAAAAACTTTATTGAACGCTGGTTTCTCCCTCGATTCACCAAGTGCGAGAGTCTCTTCGGCTGCATATAAAGTTGGTGCATGCATACCTCTCGCAGCATCCACAACTATCGCCGCTTTTTTCAAGCGCTCCCTGAACACCTTCCAGCCGTCGTCGGTCACGGTGTTTGCATAGCCGCCTCCACGGGCTTTCCACGCATAAGTGGTCCATGCCTCCACGAGTGCAGCTCTCGCCGTTTGAGATTTCGGGTATTTCTTGATCCAATCGTTCAAGACTTCCATGTACTTTTCGGTGTTTGCTTTACTTTCTGTCCCATGTCCTACCGACTCTAATTCGGTCATATAGTCTTCGATATACCAGTCGCCAGTCCAATAAATCTTTTTCGCTGAGAGCAAACTATCAGCAAGAGCATCAAGTGCTGGAAAGTCTTTTTTCTTGTAAAGCTCTTTTACCCTGGCTCTCAATGCATTGTCGTCCTGGTATTCAGGTCCACGTACGATTTCGATTGCAAGAGTGCCCTCTGTCGGCAATTTAATCGGCGAAACAGGTTTTGTTGGAGCTTGTGAAGCCCCCTTCGGTGCATCTGAGACAGAGGCGCTCGCTGCGGGAGGCTTGACGTTTGAAGCGGTCGGATTAGCAATTCCCGCCAGCCCTGTGTTGGCGAGCGTCGAGATTGTGCAGAACGTCCAGACAAAAAGCTTCGAACGCATAATAACCTCTGAATTGTCTAAATAGTATTCCACCATTTTGCTTTCATGTATCCACTTTTGACTACCTATTGATTTTTTTGTTTTGACTGCTATCGTGCACTGCATATGGTGGCACTTTTCTTTTCAGCGGACGTTCGACAAATCTATTTTGTATTTTTATCTAGCATTCCAAAACATTCCACTGCAAAACATTCCATTCCAACCGCGGTCACCATACCTCGCCGAAAATAATATGTCTGTTTTTGGGTACGTCCTTTCCGTC
>CAJCHQ010000471.1 GCA_903970295.1 Bryobacterales bacterium | reverse complement strand
AGAAGCTATCGTCCCCAGGGGCAGTTCAGTCAGTTAATGACTAGGCGAGCCTCATCACCGGTTAAAATTATAGTGCAACGCCAGTGAATGACTCATAGAATTGCATAAGAACTCGATTATGTACGGGCAACGTTTTGTTCCCTCACAAAGAGGTAGAGCGCAAGCACTCCTGCAAGCGAGGACAGGATGCATCCGAGAGCCAGACTTTCCGGCTCATATTTAAATTCCACAAGATGTTCGCCTGGTGGAAGTGATACCGCTCTGGTGAATCCATTGGCTACGAAAATGTCCGTCTTTTTCGAATCAATGTAAGCGTGCCACCCTGGATAGACTTGATCGGAGAGTACCAGATAGCTATCCCTATCCGTTTTGACTCTTACTCGCGTTCGATTGCATTCGGTCGTTATGGTCGTGAGTTCATCGGCTGTCGAATGGCTTTGAACATTCGGATTACACACCGGAGAATTTTTGCCAGCTACTCGCTCAAGCGACGTAAATGCAAATGGATTGATTGCATTAGAGGTCGGAGACACGATGCTATCCAAGATTGTGTTATGCGAATTTACCCATCGCCAGTTGTGAGTGATGTAGAGATTGGGCATGCTGCTCAAGACTTTGTACACACGCACATTCATAGCTTCATCTTCCAAAATCAGATGAAACAGACGGTCATCCAGCAGTGATACAGGAATTCGCTTTCCGATTTTGCGATATTTTTGAGTGATCAAATAGTTGGTCGATGTGATTGCGCAGAATTTAGCTAACGGAAGGTCTGAGGATGGCGAAATCTCCGGGTGAAGCGATTGAGATGATTCCAAATAGCTGTGCAGTCCGGTGTAAAAGTAGTCACCGCGGGAGGTGCCTTCGAACCCGAATGTCTCTGGCATTAAAAAATCAATATTACTGCTTTGCTTTAAAACCTGTCTGTTGTACTGGAATTCATTGACCGTGGCAACAGCTGGATCCTCAGAGAGGAAGCCCGCAGGAATCGTATACCGCTCAAACAGTAGAGCGAAAATTCTTGTCGATTTAGCTATCTTTTCGTCTTTCTGAAAGGTCTTGATAGCGTTGGCAGTGAATGAAGGAAGTTTCCAAAAATTAGCGGGTGCGCCTTTTCGTTCAAACGCGAACGCATTTGCCAGCAGCGTGCTCGTCAGCGCTAACATAAGTAGCAACATGCCTGCTGGGGTAGAAATCCTTTTCGTGCTCGCCAGCTTTGCAAGAAGTGTCGCTGCGATGCCACATGCTGCACCTGCTGTGAGAGACTTTCCGATTAGTAACTGTGCCTGCAACATAAGCGCACCTGATTTATCTGCATGTACGAATTGAAAGCAAAGCTGTTGATTCGCCGAGAGAATTTGAACTGCAATCCCTGCAAGTAAGACGGTGAGCCAAAAGAAACTGGATCCCTTGACGTCCACTCGCGAAGCGCTGAAGCAAGCCATACCTTGCGCACTCATCACACCGAGCAACAGGATGGCGAATCCAAGAAGTTTAATTGGGAACCGAACAAATCCTATTAACGGAAAGATATGCACTATTTTCGGTGCCAGAGATATAGAGTTCCCGAGACTGGCAACGAGTATCAGGATTAGCAAAGACGTTACGAGCCATCGCCAGCGCCAGGTTTTATCCAACACCCCCCAGAGAGCGAGTGACAACGTTAGGGGACCAACGAATGCGCATGAAACATATGCCGGCAAATTCGCAAATGAAACCAGAGGACGAAATGGTGCACCGTGCAGTCTAAGATCTCCGAGGCTGGGTCCAAAAAACATAGAAAGCAAGTCATACCAGTGTGCACTGTACAAAAATACCTCGCCGCCTTCCAAACCAGTGGAGCGTCTAGATACGCTGAGCCACTCAGCTATCGGCAGTATCGAGGGCAGACTGAAAGAGACCGCCAGGAAAAGAGCACGTATTTGGTGGATGGATGCATTATCGAAAAATTTGGCGGCGCTGCTGGAGCTATTTGTGTTGCTAGCGCTTCTTGAATCGAACTCACGTTTCCGCGCTCGATTTACCGCACTGATTACGCAGTAAAAAAGAATTGCTAAAAATGCTGGTCCTATGATCTCTGGTCTTCCCGACAATAAAAGCATAAGCGTGCATAGACTTGCCCGAAGCACGGGCAAGAAACTAGCTCGAGTTGTTTGAGATTCAAGCGCCCTAACCGCCCACAGTGACATTGGAAGCCACGCGAGCCCGGCGATCAGGCTAATGTTGCTCGACATGCAAAACATGTAACCGGAAAGGGAAAAGACGATAGTGCCCGAGAGCGCCTGGGTACTTTTATACTTGAAACTTTTGGCAAGAAGATAAAAGCCAGCAGCGCCAAGCGTCAGGTGAAAGATCATGCTCGCCGCAAGACCTTGACTGAACGGAAGGAGGACGAGTAGCCAATCCGGAAGATAAAACAAACTCGGAAAAGTAATCGCAATCTGTGGCATACCGCAGTAGTTGAATGGGTTCCAGAGAGGAATTTGGCCGCTCTTTAATGCTGCCGAAAGGAAGCGCGCGTGCGGCTCTAAAAAGAAAGTGGTGTCAGTATAGAAAAAACACCGGTGACCAAGCAGATATGGTGCGTAAAAGAATCCCAGGATTAGAGCATATGTCGTGACAAGTAACGCGACGGCTTTCGAATTCGCTCGACTAAACAATTTCTTGCTGGTGGTGGCAGTCAAAGAAGCTCCAGCGTATAGACGGTCGCCGTTTGCGAACACGTCCAAAATGTGACCGTCCCATTCTAACGAATTTTTCAATGGTGGTCGGAAAACAGCTTCCTGGTGCGGCTTGTTCCAACGAATTGGTTGGAACGAAGTGTGAATCTGATAAAAAATGCAAGGCGCGATCGGCAACTGGAAAGGCTTTTAGGGCTTTTCTCGAATTTCGCTGTTATTTTTTG
>CAJCHQ010000470.1 GCA_903970295.1 Bryobacterales bacterium | reverse complement strand
TCAATTCAGCATGGTCTTTGCCCGCAGATTCGCTTCCACCTTTTTCCGCATTGAACATGCGCAACGACACATTCTTGTTCCAGCCAGTCTCGTTGGGACTGCGGTCGAAACTATCCAGTCTGTCTTTTAACAGCTCCGACTGTAAGCTCGAGACGAATAATCGACGGCCGCTCGGATAAGTCTTTCTCAGCAGATCGATGTAGTCGCTGAGTAAGTCTTCGAGAAAATCGGGGACAGGCAGGCGATTTTGCTGCAAGCTAACGGTCAAAGCCGACATATAAAGCTTTTCAGCCTGGGCTGGAAAACCACCTTTGAATGTCGCTAGACCCAGCAGATGCTCGAGTTGCGCGCATTTTAGTGTCGTAGCACCAACTTTATTTTCGACGATCGTCAGCGCTTCGCGATAGTATTTGGCCGCTAGTTTGTATTGAGACTCATTCTCGTATATGTCACCGAGGTGGACCAGAGTCGGCACCACCTCTTCGCTCTTTTTACCGTGCGCCTTTTGCAATACGCGCAAAGCCTTCCTATAGAGAGGAGTCGATTCCGACGTTTCATCTTCCGTTTGCAAAACTGCAGCCAAACGTTGCATGCATAAAGCGACATCGTCAGGCGAATTTGATTTACTTCGGCGAACATCGCGCACAGCCTCGCGAAAACAAACTTCGGCAGCCAGCAATTCTTTAGTGCGCATGCGCTTGTCACCCTCGGCGACCGCTCTTTGCCAGGACAAAGTAGCCGGCGAATTAGATTGAGAATTAGTTTGAGAATTTACTGGCGAATCAGCTGCTTCTGCTGCCGGAACAGCCGGCAGCAGAAGGCACAAAGTCAAACCCAGAATCCGCATCAGAGTCACAACTACGGCTGCCAATCTAACCCCACTTCTCGATACGTTCTTTAATCAATTCGATTGTCGAAGGCGCATAAAGATGAAAGACGAGCACTTTCGTTTTACCGGCGATGGGCAAAACTGCTTGCTCACTGGATGTATCGCAAATGACAAGATTGGCATGCTTCATCATGTAGTTCAGCTCCTTCTGATCCGAAGGCATGACACTGCGCACCGGAATTTCCTCGCCCCGATTGGATGAGATCAATTTACCGGCGATGCGCATCATTGTTTCACTGACTGATACAAGCAGAACCAAACTACCGGAAGGCAATTGAGTAGCAGTCTCGATTTCGGCGCGTCCGGGCTCGATATTGCAAACAACGAGCCGAGTCGGATCGGCGATAAATTCCTGGAAAGCGAAAAGATGATAGAGACTGGTAATAATCAGGGCATCATCATGATTGTTCTTTTTCAATTCTTCGATCGTACAAGTTTCGACCGGCAATTTAAAATGCGGTTTCAATTCAGAAACCAGAATCGGATGAAAATCGACATTGCCGTCGACTGCTAGGATGCGCTTGATCGGCGGCTGATTGCCAATCTTTTCATAGGCGGTCAAAAGCTGAGCTCGGGAGAATCCCCGCTCAGCCACTTTGGCTAAAAATTCGCTGACCATGGCATCTAGATCTTGATCACGGTGAATGCCTTCATTGGCATTAGAGCGTCCGGCGACCCGCACACCACTGCCCTGCCGAATATCGAGCAAGCCTACTTCGGCCAGGTGATTGTAGGCAGCAGTCACTGTACTATAGTGAATTCCCAGACGTTGCGCGAGGGCCCGAATACTGGGCAACTTCTCTTTATGCTTGAGTATGCCGGCCGCAATCTGCAAACCGACCTGCTCGATCAGCTGATCGCGAATCGGTATAGTGCTTTCTTTATTGATGGTTATCTTCACAAGTGAATAACTGCTGGGGAAAAGGCTGCCTCAATAATACAGGATGTGAGCATTACCATTGAATCTGTTACTTGAGCAATGCGCCTGATTTCTTCAATTCGGGTGCACCGAGGTTTTTGTGAAAAAATGAAGCAATCCTCGACCACAAGTTTTGCGTGACAATGGGATCCGGCACCATATGAGTGAGGCCCGACAGAGGCAAGAATTGAAAATCGCGCCCGGCCCTGAAGAGGGCGTTTGCTAACTTCAGAGAATGCCGAAAAAAGACGTTATCATCAGTAGTTCCGTGCACCAGAAGCAATGGGCGCTCGAGCTTATCGGCGTAAGTGAGCAGAGAAGCATCCGCATAAGCTTGCGGATTGGTCTCGGGCAAACCTAAATAACGCTCAGTGTAATGAGTATCGTAATCGAGCCAATCGACAACAGGGGCACCGGCCACTGCCGCTTTGAATACATCCGGGCGGCGCAGTACAGCCAGTGCCGACATATAGCCACCGAAAGACCAACCGGTGATGCCGACACGATTCAAATCCAATTCAGGAAAGCTCTTCCCTAACCACTTGAGGCCAGCCACTTGATCGTCTAGAGGAACAGAACCAAAGCCCAGATAGATGGCCCGCTCCCAGGCTCGATCGCGACGCGGAGTGCCGCGATTATCCAAGGCGACAACGATGAAGCCCTGATCGGCCAACCATTGATCGAGCAGCCATGCGCCCATGCTGTCGACTACTTTGCTGTGTCCAGGTCCCCCATAGACATCGACAAGAACCGGATACTGTTTGTTGGCATCGAAATCCTGCGGGCGGATCAAACAAGCGTAAAATTTTTGTTCGCCGTCGGTGTGCACAAATTGAATATTTGGCTCGACAGGGGGATTGGCCGAGACCGAAGGCAATGTGCCCAGCAATTTTCCGGAAAGATCATGCACTGTCGTAACCGGCATCGCTTGACTCGAAGCGGCATTTTGCACATAGATTTTGTGATTGAGAGAAAAGGAGGCTGCACGATTGCCACCGCCGGCAGAGAGCGCTTGAGATGGGCCGCCCTTCAATGAAACACTGAAAAGCCTGGATTGAGTTGGATCTGTGCTAGCCAGATAAACAACCTGACTGGTCGCTGGATCGGCATCGACGACATCCATGAAGCCAAGGTCAGGACCAACCACAGTATTGAGCAATGTGCCTTTGCGATCGTACGATAGTAATTCCTGGGCACCATTTCGTTCCGTAGTCCAGAGAAAGCCGCTGCCATCATCCAGCCAGCAAGGCATATTCGAATGAATAGCGACCCAAGCCGGATCACGCTCGATCAAAAGAGTGGTGGTGCGCCCAGAAGTAGGATCGGCAGAGAGTAACACCACTTCTTTTTGATCGCGGGTTTGCACAGTCATCGTTAAAGGAGATTGCTTCGACCATGTCACTGCCGCCAAATAAGGATAAGTCTTTTTGTCCCATCCCACCCACACGGTCGTGCCACCCATGGCTGGAATCACGCCTAACCTGACTTTGACATTATTCTGTCCGGGACGCGGATAAAAAGAGGGAATTTGAGCTTGCTCCGGATGCCCTGGATCAAAAAGATTCCAGACCTCGACCTGGCTTGCGTCGGCTTCTTCATAAGCAATGAAACGAGAATCGGGAGACCACCAATAGCCGGTGAAGCGCGCCATCTCTTCCTGCGCGACGAATTCAGCAATGCCGTGCGTGAGCTTTTCGTTGCCACCGGTTGTCACCTGGTTGCGCTTGCCCGTACTCAAATCAACAACGCAAAGATCGTACCCGCTGACGAATGACACTTTTTTCCCATCGGGAGCGAATTTAGGATCGGTAGCGGCCAGTGAACCTGTATCCAGCTCACTAATTTGATTATTGTCACGATGCAGCAAATATAATTTGCCGGAAAGACTGACAAGAACCTGAGAGCCGTCGTCAGCCACCTGAAAATCAGTGAAGCCGCCGACACTGATGCGCTGTCTTTCTCTGCGAGCTTTCTCGGTGGCTGAAAGATGTTCAACGGCTCCGTGCAAAACTCCTTCAGGAGTGAGCAATTCCGTAACCTTGCCCGTGGCTATATCAAATTGATAGAGACTTTGTTGAGGGCTGCGTTCTTTCGCTCGCAAGAAAAGAACTGCCTTGCCGTCAGGTGTCGGCTTGGCTTTGACAGGGCGCCCGAGCATGAAGGCTCGGGTTTCAGAATAATTGCGTAAGTAGCTGGTATCCAATAGATGAACCTCAGACGAACAAACTGGACGTGGTAAGACGACAAGAAAGTTGACCAGAGCAAAAACGAAAAGAATTATGCCTTTGAGCATACTGACCTGGCCAAGATAAAGTCGAAAGATTGAGAATGAGGTCTTTAGTTTACCCGCCACCACGCCAATCTTGGTAGAACTCGATTAAGCCCCTGAAACAGCTTGACTGAGGAACCTCGCACCTTGGTCGCGTCAATTCCCGGAAGCTGAATGTTATTAGCGAATAAAAATTTTCGATAGTGCTAATGAGGCGCAATGAGTTTGCCGTTAATTGCGAAGCATTCTCACTACCGAATGCGCAATACATTACTATGTGAGTCAAGGGCCAGTCAACTACAGGCGTCTAATTTTAAGTCGTTCCGAAACCTTTTTCAATCAATCTTCGATCAATCAAACTGTCCAGAGTGGAGACTTTCGGATTTAAGGTCGAGAGCAACATTGTCGACAAAGGATAAAAACACCCTTCCGTTAAAGCCAAAAATGTGCCAGTATTCGCAATAAGATTCTCAACAGACTGACAAACGAACCGCAAGCAAACGAATTTGATGAGGACTAACCCGTGTCCGAGAATGTGAACCGCCGCGCCCCCCGTTACGGCGAAACCCAGCAAATCATCGCCGACATCGTCAAAGGGCTGCCCAAAGGCACTCACTTGACGGCACCCGAAGTATACGAGCGCACAAAAGACCTGGGCGTTGAGATCAGTCTCTCCACAGTCTATCGAGCCCTGCATCGGCTGAAACTGCATGGCGATGTCTCTACTGTCAGTGGCGAACGCGGTTTGCGCTACGAAACCGCCGACCAAGACCACGATCACGATCATCTTATATGTCTGGGTTGCGGTCTGACGATTGAATTTGTCGATGACCTGATTCGCGGTTTCGGCAAGACCGTGGCTGAGCGCAAAGGCTTCGAGCATACTTCCAGCCGCTTCGACATTCTCGGTTATTGCAATCAGTGCAGCGCCAATGACTTTGGTCATCGCGTGCAACAGAGTATCGATTCACTCACCACGGCTCTGGAATTAGTCGAAGAAACAGCGAATGATCTGCGCCAGGGCATCGATTTACTCGAAACACGAAAGTTACCGCGGGCAGCATCTGCTGCCCAGGCAGCATTGATCAAGATGAAGCAGGCGATGAGCGAATGTGAAAGCTCACTGGCCATGGTCGTCAAAGACGTCGGCAATTGACCTCGACGAAACGCGTCATTTAGAGCCTAAGCCAATTAGCGCCTACGCGTCAATAAAGCGAGGCCGCCTCGTCTACCGTCAGGAGATTCTTGCAGATTCAAGCGCAATTTCGATTCTTTCAAATCTTTTTCCGATTCGAAAATCATCTGCTCCAGGTAGCGCAGCGAAACTTTGCGCTGAGCTTCGATCTGGCGACGCTTTTCCAGCATTCTCGGCAGCAATTTAGCGGCTCGATAAGCACCTTCGAGCCAGGCCAAAATTTGACCGCTGCGCACAAGGACAACAGCCAGATAATAGAGCTGCCAGTAAAGAATCTCTGGCAGAAACTTGATCAACAAAGGTGCCGGAATATTCTTGACGATAGTGTTGATATTATTCTGAGACGATAGTCGGACGACAAGCGGATTATAGCCACTGCCGGTAGTACCGCAGCCGAGATGATAAACGATGGCGGTCGGTACGTAATAGCATTTGAAGCCAGCGCTTTGGGCCCGCAAGCCGAAATCAACGTCTTCTAGATAGGCGAAATAGTCGTCATCGAGGTAGCCGATT
>CAJCHQ010000469.1 GCA_903970295.1 Bryobacterales bacterium | reverse complement strand
ACCGTTGGTGAAGGCACTACGTTTATAATTACGTTACCGAGATTTCTGGCTGAAAAACCACGCCCGCCGAAAACTGATTCAGATTCCGATTCACAATCCAATCTGGATCCAGTCGACGCACAAAAGGCGCCAGGCAGTTATAGTGATCAAAAAGAAGACACAGCAACAAGTCTGGCAAACCCGATCAAACAACCAAAGGCAAGAGGTAAGTAATGACGCGACTTCTGATAATTGAAGACGATAAAGACTTCGCCGAAATCCTTAAGGAATGCCTGGAAGAAGATGATGACCTTGAAATTCAAGGCATTATCGGCGACGAAGAATCTGCCATGAGCTTTATCAAAGGTGGTGGACTGGCTGGCATCCATTGCGTTCTTGCCGATTTACAATTACCAAAAACGAAATCAGAAACGCGTGTAAGTTCATCAGCCGGTTTGAGAATTCTGGAAGAAATTCGGCACGGACAGAGCTTTTACGGCACAATCATAATTATGACCAGTTCGAAATCACCGGAAGATGGTCAACGGGCATTAGCAGCTGGCTGCGACGGCTACCTTTGCAAACACGCACCGGTTGGTGATATTCCAAGCATGCTTGATGAACTCAAGCTGGCAATCAAGGGCAACGTAATGATCGTGTCTAGCGAAATGCGTCACGTCTTTTTTCGCGATGATGTTTCGGCCAAAGAGGCACGGCTAATGGATCTTCTGGGTCAGGATAAAAGCTGGGCGGAAATCGCCCAGGATTTGAATTACAAAACTCCAAAAGCTGCTGCCAATATTGCCGACCGCATCTACGACAAGCTGTTGTCTGAATTAGACAAGCAAAATCTTGATGCCAGTGGAGCTAAGAAAAGACAGCGTGCGCTTGAGATCTGGCGTTCGAGAAGAGGTAAGTAATTTAGCGTGCTGTAATCTCGGTCAGCCCGGAAAATGTGTATTTGGTTTAGACGGTCGTTTGTTGTTGAGCCGGTGGTTGTTGTTAAGCCGGTGGTTGTTGTTAAGCCGCTCCAGGGAAGAAGTCCCTTTTTTGGCCATTCCCACCCAGCCCCAAAAAAGGGACTTCTTCCCTGGAGCTTGTGCATGGTTAATGCGATCGGTTGACCGAATGCCTGAATATCCGCCGGCTCTATCCGATATCCGCCTGGATCAAATTGTTGTTCACGCGTTTCTTTATCAGTTCAACTCGATGTATAAAATATTCAGCACCATCAAGCAAGCCACTTTCAATCCACAGCTTTCTGCCTGACTAGATCAAGAAATTTTATTCCAGAGCGTTTGTATCAAAGCTAACGGACGTTGCCCATCTTCGGATTCGAGATGATGAATAAACGCTAGCTGAGATTCTATTGCACTGCTGATTTTCTCTGTGCGAGCGACAACTGTCTCGCCGCAATGCCCTTCGCCAACAAAATTTAAAAGCAAATCGCGTGGTTCATATGAATCAAAAATTTCGTGAGGCAAAGTATTCAGCGCCCACTCTATATAACAAGTGTTGTTCACATGATTATTGAAATCAAGATGCGTGATGCCGACTTCAAACTTTTTCGAGAAGTTTTCGTGCTGCAAAGGCGCGACTTCTGAGTTTTCCAGTAAGTCGTCTGGAAACTCGGGTTTCCGTCCCTCTCGGGGAAAATCAGGAATACGCACCAGTCGTTTCGTTTTGCGAGAAAGCAAAAGCCAGAGCGAACTGGCCTCGCCGATTGTTTTACGGTCCGCGTCAAGAATACGGAAATCTCTCAGTGCTCTCACTCCAGCGGTGCGATCGGAAGGCCAGGTTTCAATGGTAATGTGCTCACGCCATGATGGAATGCGAGCGAAACGAATGTGGAAACGAGAAAGAACCCACATCAACTCACGTTCGGCAAGCATCTCGCCACCAACGCGCAGAATCTCTGCGTGATTTGACGCAGCCTCTTGCATGAAACGACACAAAGACTGAGGCGTCGCTTTGCCGCCAGGTCCAATATCGTAAGTGCAGATTTTGAAGGTTTCTAACCAGGTTTTAGTTGTCGTATGCATGTAGTCGCCTGCCTGGGACAATCAGTCAAATCACTCTCAAATGAGTCAATGAGATGCACTCGATTATTTGATCGAAGCAGCTTGCTCCTCGGCGTGATAACTGCTGCGCACCAGCGGCCCCGAAAAGACATTGGTGAAGCCCATCCTCATGCCTTCCTGCTGGAAGTGGTCGAAAGTAGCCGGCTCGACAAAGCGTTCAACAGGCAAGTGATTCGGCGTCGGCTGCATGTATTGACCGATAGTTACCAGGTCACATTCGGAATTGCGCAAGGCACGTAGGACCTCGATTACTTCTTCGTCGCGTTCACCCAGACCGACCATCAGTCCGGACTTCGTGACCAAACCCGCATCGTGGGCGCGTTTCAAAAGCTCGAGGCTACGTTCGAATTTCCCCTGTGGTCTCACCGGCAAATACAAGCGCGGGACAGTTTCGACATTGTGATTGAGCACATCCGGGCGAGCGTCGATGACGGTTTGCAAAGACTCCCAGCGAGCGCAGAAATCAGGTATCAACACTTCTATTTTTGTATTTGGAGAGAGCGAACGTATCTGGGTTATCGTGTCCGCCCAGACGGAAGCTCCTCCATCTAAAAGTTCATCGCGATTGACCGAGGTGATTACGGCATAGCGCAGATCGAGCCTGGCAACAGCCTCGGCGACGCGTCGAGGTTCATCGAGATCGAGTTCAGTTGGGCGACCGGTAATAACATTACAAAATCCACAACTACGAGTGCAGATATTTCCTAGAATCATAAAAGTAGCAGTCGAGCGTGCCCAGCACTCGCCACGATTGGGACAAGCTGCCGATTCACAGACAGTATGCAATCGGTTCTCGTCGACTATGGCCTTGAGCTTATGGTATGGCTCACCGGTCGGTAGCTTGACTTTTAGCCAGGATGGTTTGGTTGAAACTTTCATCTTTAGTTCAGATTTGCGCTCAACAAGCTCTTGATGCGCCTTTTTTCATGCGCTCTTAATGGCA
>CAJCHQ010000468.1 GCA_903970295.1 Bryobacterales bacterium | reverse complement strand
CGCCGGTACCGTGAGAGAAAACTCAGAATGCACTCACCTGAGCGTAGAATGGGGAGTGGAATGAATGCTGCTCTCGCTTCCGCTTCTACCACCACGGACCTGTCGCCCGCCTCTCAGCCTGGCCCCGCTCTGTTGCGCAGCGTGGACCTGGCAGGCCCGGCCGGCAGGCTTGAAGCGATCCTCAACCAAGGCGCTCCCGATGCGCCATTTGCCGCGCTCATCTGCCATCCCCATCCCAAAGGCGGCGGCAACCTGCACAACAAGGTTGTCTACCACGCCATGAAGGTCATCAACGAACATCCGCTTCATCGCTGGAGCGGCTATTTGTCTGACCTGGCGGAGGCGAAGTATCAGCGGCAACAGCTGACGCGTTTTCCTAACTTGGGCTGACTGAGCGCCAGGCGTGGGTAAAGACGTGGTCCCTCTGACACAAGCCGGTGCAGCTCCTTCAAGCTGTGCCGGCTTGTTTTTTTCACAAAAAAACAACAAAAAACATCACGAAAGAGGTACTGAAGTGACACACACAGCCATCCACACGCCGACCCCGATCACCGTCCTCAAAGCTGTTCCTAGCAAATTTGCTAAGAGAACTTTGACCGCTAACGACCTGGACAACAACGTTTTCGCTTCCGATCCCCAGCAATGGGCACTTGAGCAGAAACGAGACAGAGAGATCGCCGAGGTTTGCGGACTGCCGAGCGATGTCTTCGAAAATGTTCGCCGCGGCGACGTTTCGACCCGCGCTGAGGCTTTCGACCTGGCGATTACGATTCCTTACGTGGCACACCGTGCTGGAATCGACTGGAGCGTCGACCTCTGCATGGCTCATGCCAGGCGGTATCTCGACCTGATCACCGAAACAGAAGCGCAGATTGCCGCTTATCCCGGCGTCAACGAGGCTTTCGCAACGATGCGCAGGCGCTATCCGGCCAACCTGAACGCAGCCCTGACGGACTGCCCTCTCTGGCTGGCTTTGTTGCGTTCGAAAGCACCGGGCACACTGCCCTATTTCGATGCGGTTCTGGGAGTGCAAACTTTCGTTCCGGAAATGATGAAAACCAGCAAATACTGGCCAGTAGTCGAGATGTGCGTCGCATGGACCGAGAATGTGATTGCCGAGCATGCGAAGCAAACGCGTTTCTTGCTGGCCCTCTCGCAGCAGGCATGCAAGCCCAGCTCAGCCGGTCTAGAGGAATTGCTCAAGTTGGAAAACTTCATCGACTTGAGCGATGTGCGCGTGACTATGTCCGGCGACAAGGCGAAAGATGGCATGGTTGCTCGAAATCTGTCGCCCTCGGTGAAAAGCGCGAGCTTTATTCACACGCGGATCGGCAAGCACGAGCAACTTGGCCCCTCCGGCCTGAAAGCGGATCTGGTGGTCACGAGCGACTTCCGCGAAATCCTGCCCTTTCTCAGTCAGGAGCTCAGGCGGTAATGGACCAAGGAGAGGCTCTAATTCCAGGGACGGAGGATGGGCAGCAAGTTGCGGGTAAAACCGCTTCTTTGCTGCCTTTTCCTTTAAATTAAACATACTATAGATTATCATACTACAAAGGTGCATCTCCAAAAAAAACCAAACGCAATTCCCTCCAAAAAAATCAGGAACATGATCGCCACGATCACATTCCCGAAAATTTATCGATCAAGCTAGGACTCTGAGCTGCAATTTGAAAGCGGCTGTGTGTCAGCGCATTCGAAGGAAGCGCTTACGCCTGAGGCATGGGCAAATTGAAATGCTGCGCGTAGGCGACCCTGGTTTTCCAATCGATTTCTTCAGCCGACAATGTTTGAATTTGTTGGCCTTCGCGTAGTCTCTTGTGGTGGTTGATTTGCGCCAGGAATGGAGACTCACTTTCTCGCGATGGATCGATGTCTCTCATCACGTCGGCGTAGCTATGCTCACCGGCTTGAACAGTGTAAAGCGAGCCTTGAATAATCTGTTCTCTGAGAGCGCGTCTTACAGTTTCAGGATCCTCTTGCACCTGACCTTGCGAAGAGGAAAGCGGCGGCAATGGCTGCTCTTGTATTGGTGCCTGCACTGGCGGTGGCACCAGCTCCACCGGTGCGCCAGCCGCAGGAGGCGCCTCAACCGGAGGTGGCGCATCGCCGGTCGGATATGCAGTCAGCCTCAGTTCTCGGTTGCCGTTAGTGACTAATCCAGCTTCACCAGCCGCTGCATATGGCCCGACATAACCACCGGCGCCGACGACAAATTGAGAATTGTCGTCGAGAGCTAATCTGGCATTGGCTTTAGCACCCACCCAATTACCCACACCGGTCTCGCTGGCGACATTGACATGAAGACCTTGCACACCGATATCGGCAGAGTGATCGAAATTCGTGTACACAGGGCCGGCATGCGCTTGCCCACGGGCGTAATAGCCGCTCTGCGGTCCAAGCACCGCTCCTGCCGCCTGATCATAGCCGGCGAAACCGTTGAACACCTGGCCCGAACTTGTCTCATCCACTCGCAGCCCCTGACGGCTCAGACTGGCAGCTACGCGGGTGTGCGAGTCGGAAAGATTATAACCAAGAACACGCGTATGAGAATCATTGTCCAGGGCAATCGCATTTCGACTGGCACTGATGCCGAGATAGTGGCGATGATCCAAAATCGGTTGACCGAATGCTTGCAAGTGTTCCTCG